>JANMQQ010000187.1:0-10660 GCA_031370545.1 Gammaproteobacteria bacterium | reverse complement strand
GTAACAAGCCAGATGTGACTTAGTCCATCTGGCTTTTTTTATGCCCGCGTAAATCCCTGTCTGGCGATATCGTCTACACCTGACACGTCCCGACACCAATGTTAACGATTAGCCGCCTGCACTGAACAAAAATCGCCGTGTTTTCAGATTGAATTTTTTCTGGGCTCCTCGTAATAATGCGAGCCCTCCCGCACAACAACGGTGACTTCATGGTGAGCATCAATCCTCTGGCGAAATGGTCGGCCGGATCGCATCGCTGGCGCTTTTTTCGTTCCGGCGGGCTGGATCAAGTGCAGCTCGACAACAGTGCTGACTTGCTCGCGTTGGAAAACCTGGATCAGAAATTGTGGGCGGCGTTGAGCTGCCCCACGCGCGGGCTGGAGTTCGATAACAAAACCTTGGATTTCATTGACGCCGACAAAGACGGCCGGATCCGCGTTCCGGAAATCATCGCAGCCGTGCAATGGGCGTGCGCGATGCTGAAAAACCCGGATGATCTGTTGCAAAGCACGGCCGCTCTGCCGCTGAGCGCGATCAACGATAGCCATCCTGAAGGCAAACTTTTGCTGGCCAGCGCGCGCCACATTTTGAAAAATTTATGCCAGGAAAATAACGCATCAATCTCCGCTGACGACACCAGCGATACCACGAAAATTTTTGCCCACACGCGCTTTAACGGCGACGGCATCGTTCCCGCAGAAGCCAGCGATGACCTGCAATTGCAACAAGCCATCAAAGACATCATGAACTGTTGCGGCAGCGAGCTCGACCGCAGCGGCGATCTCGGCGTGTCACGACCCAAGGTTGAACTCTTCTTTACCGAAGCGCGTCTCTACTCCGCATGGTGGGCTGCGGCCGAAGCGGATGCGGGTCAGGTCTTGCCATTTGGCTCCGCCACCGAAGCTGCGGCCAGCGCATTTAAAGCGGTGCAACTGAAAGTGGATGATTTCTTCATACGCTGTCGGCTCGCGGCATTCGATGCGCGCGCCGGAGGACCGATGAACCGTACTGAAAAAGAATACGAAATCGTCGCGCAAAAAAACTTCTCGGCGTCGGCCATCGAAGTGGCCGATTTTCCGCTGGCAACGATTGCAGCCGGGCGCAACCTGCCGCTACGTGATGGCTTGAATCCGGCGTGGAGCGACACCATCGCAACGCTGCACGAGCGTGCGGTGCAACCGCTGCTGGGCGCACGCGAACATCTCACCGAAAAAGATTGGATCGCGCTGCGCGCCCGCTTCAGCGCGCATGACGCCTGGCAGGCGACCAAAACCGGCGCGCAGGTTGAAGCCTTGGGGCTGGCACGCGTGCGCACGCTGCTGGCCAACAACAGCGAGGCGCGCATTCTGGAACTCATTGCTCAAGATCAGGCACTTGAACCCGAAGTCAATGCCATCAGCGCGGTTGACAAGCTGATCCATTTTTACCGGGATTTGTATCATCTGCTGAACAATTTTGTCTCGCTGCGCTACTTCTACAGCGGTAAGACCAAAGCCGTGTTTCAGGCCGGTACGCTGTATCTCGATGGCCGCAGTTGCGAGCTGTGCATTCGCGTCGACGACGTTACTAAACACAGCACGCTTGCGACGCTGAGTCGCATTTATCTCGCCTATTGCGAATGCTCACGCCGTGGCAGTAGCAGCGAAAAAATGACCATCGCCGCCGCGTTCACCGCCGGTGATCCAGACCAGCTCATGACCGGACGTAACGGTGTGTTCTATGATCGCGCGGGCCGCGACTGGGACGCGGTCATCATCAAGATCATCGAGCACCCCATCAGCATCCGGCAGGCGTTTTTGTCGCCGTACAAACGCATCGGCCGCATGATCGGCGAACAAATTGAGAAGCTCGCATCGTCGCGCGACAAAGCATCGCAAGATCAAGCATCCTTGACGATCGCCTCGGCCGGGCAAAAGCTGGACAGCGGCAAGCCGGTCGCACCGCTGCCGTTCGATGTGGCTAAATTCGCCGGTATTTTCGCTGCCATCGGCCTGGCCTTGGGCGCGTTGGGCACCGCATTTGCTGCCATCGCCGCCGGTTTTTTTGGCTTGAAATTGTGGCAAATGCCACTGGCTATCGGGGGCCTGGTGTTGATTATTTCTGGACCGTCGATGATCAGCGCAGCTCTCAAATTGCGGCAACGCAATCTCGGCCCGTTGCTGGATGCCAACGGCTGGGCTGTCAACACCCGCGCAAAAATCAATCTGGCGTTTGGGCGTGCGTTGACCGAAATTGCAAAGCTTCCACCCGGTTCCGAGCGTTCGCTGGATGACCCATTCGCAGAGAAATCGCGCTCGTGGGGCCTGTGGCTGTTCCTGCTGACAGTGATGTTGATGGCGCTGGCGTTATGGAATCAGGGATATGTCGAGAAGTGGCTCATCACCGAAGAACCCACCTCGGTATCCGGCACGCCCAGCGCACCGACACAGTAATCAGGATGCCGCAGTTTTTTTGGTAAATTTGTGGACAACAACCTGGTTACGCCCGCCACGTTTCGCGGCGTACAGGCCGTTGTCTGAGCATTCAATCCACTGCTTGTGGGTCTCAATGCCTTCGGTCAGTTCCGCTACGCCCAGGCTGATGGTGTAGCGAATATCTTTGCCGTCGTGATGTACCACCGACGCTTCAATGGCCAGCCGTAAACGATCCGCCATGATGGCGGCACCTTCTGCGCCGGTATCGACCAGAATGATTCCGAACTCCTCACCGCCGTAGCGACCGAGGATGTCGGTTTCACGCGACGCCTGGCGCATCAACGCGGCGGTGTTGCGGATCACTTCGTCACCCGCCGGATGTCCGTAGCTGTCGTTAATTTTCTTGAAGTGGTCGATGTCAAACATGATCAAGGTCGCTGGCCCGTGCGTGCGGCGCACGCGGCGGAACTCGCGCTCGAGACTCTCTTCCCAAAAGCCGCGGTTGTTCAGTTGCGTCAGCCGGTCGGTGCGGCTGAGTATTTCAAGAAGCTTGTTGGCCGCTTCCACATCACGCTTGCTCAGCGCGACGTCGGTGACGTCGTAAATCACCACGCCGATGTAGTCGACCTCGCCGTTGGCTGCCACCAGCGGAATGAACGACACCGACTGGTACATGAATTCCGCATTGCCGGTGATCGGCCGGTAATTCTTGAAGCGAAACAGATACGGACGTTGTTCCCAAGTGGTGAACGCGCGGCTCTTGAGCATCACCACGGATTCCACCTTGCGGCGAAACCACTGCTCGGGCAGCTCGGGAAACAAACCAAACACGTTGCTGCCGATGACCTTCTCGCCGGGCTGACCGCTGTGGTTGCCCATGAACCCGTTCCACACATGCACGCAATACTGACGGTCGAGCACAATGATGCCAACGTCGATGGACTGAAACATGTCCATCAACCAGTGAATTTCGCGAATGTCTATTTTGCCGAGTTCCATAGCTTTACATCATCACTCTAAGAGGTGCCAGACGTGCCGACGCATCGCGTCCATGGAGTCTTCGGTAAACAGCAACAATAAATCGCAATTGATTTTGCGGTTCTCAATGCGGTAACCCATTTCAATTGCAAACGTCTGCTTCCACTTCATGGCGTTGCCCTTGAGCAGGTCGGCGACTTTGATATGTCGCCCCAACACCATCGGATGCCCTTGGCTGAAAGTAATGTCAAGCTGGTCGACAATACCTTTCAGACACGCGCCGATCAGCACGTTGGAAATATCCATCAACAATTCCAGCTCGACGCTCTCGTCGATCTTGCCGTCGTACTTCATCAACTCGGCAATGTCTTTGAAGCTTGATTCGTTAAAGATCAGCAGCGCCTCACCCGCAATTCCCGAGCCGATAAAACCCTGGCATACCGCAGTTACGTTATCACCGGCGGCAATTTCGTCGAGCGCCATGCGCAGCTCGGCGACTTCAATCATGTTCACGTTAGGAATCGGCATCACCACGAACGCACCCAGCAAACGCGCCAGAAAATCCGCTGCACGTCCCATCGCCACGTTGGCAATTTCGCGGTAAACATCCCGCAAATCGGTTTTTACTTCGAGGTGTTGGATCGTGGTGGTGGAGGTACCGCGCAGTTGGTGCGCGTCCAACACTTCACTCAACTGGGATTCAATAATGGGTTTTTTTATAAATGTGAGCGCGCCTAACTTCATCACGCGTTGATACGCTTCGGGCTGAATATCCCCGGAGACCACAATCACCTTGGTCTTCATTCCGGCGCCGTGCAGCGACTGCAACACCTCGTAGCCGTCCATCACCGGCATATTCAAATCCAAAAACAGAATGTCACCTTTACCCGCTTCAATCGCCTTGAGCGCCTCAACGCCGTTGCTGGCAAAGCTGAGGTTCACGTTCCAGCCCTTGGGCAAAGCACGCGCCATTTGCTTTTGCGCAAAGCTGGAATCGTCGCAAATTAAAACCGGTATCGTCACAGAGGTTGCTCGTTCTCACATCGTAGCGGGGTGCATCGCGTCAATACGAATTGCTATGCGGTCTTGAGCAACGTATCGGCATGCCTATGCGGAAGCTTAGGGAAAAACCATACGCACACTTAAGGGCGCCGCTAAAAATCCAGATTTCATCCCGACTGCCGCGTTGCGTAAAAAATTTCTTGCTTACATATCAACATATGCGCGCGGCAAAAATTTTTTCCGCGCCTTGCATTTGGGCGAACTCTGGATTTTTAGCGGCGCGCTTAACAACGTGTATTGCCGTTTAAATAAGATGCTTTATACTTGCCGCCTCATCCGCGACGGGGTTGAATAGCACCCCGCCGCAAAAGCCGGGATGGCGGAACTGGTAGACGCGCTGGACTCAAAATCCAGTAGTGGTGACACTGTGGGAGTTCGATTCTCCCTCCCGGCACCAACCTGATTTTATTTTTGTCAACATAAGCTCCTTAGCGAAACCTCACCCGCTTAAAAGAGTGTTTACTTAAGAGTCTTTACTTGGCGCCTTTCATGATGCTCATGGCAGCCGCCACCATCGAACCCAAATCCGACAGATTACCGGGCAGGATCAGCGTATTGCCCTTCTGTGCGACGCCAGCAAATGCCTCGACATATTTTTCGGCTACTTTCAGATTCACGGCGTCCATGCCACCGGGTGATTGAATCGCCTCGGCAACCATTCGCAGCGATTTTGCAGTGGCCTCGGCAACAGCTTTCAGCGCCTCGGCTTCACCTTGCGCCTTGTTGATCGCGGCCTGTTTTTCGCCTTCGGAACGCTGGATAAACGCCTCGCGTTCACCGGTGGCGATATTGATCTGCTCCTGCTTGCGACCTTCCGAGGCAGCAATCAGCGCGCGCTTTTCACGCTCGGCAGTAATTTGCGCCTGCATCGCGTGCAGAATTTCCTTGGGCGGTGTTAGATCCTTGATCTCGTAACGCAACACCTTCACACCCCAGTTGGATGCAGCTTCGTCCAACGCCGCCACGATGGAAGTATTAATGTGCGCGCGTTCTTCAAAGGTTTTATCCAGCTCCATTTTGCCGATCACAGAACGCAAGGTGGTTTGCGCAAGTTGAGTAATCGCAACGATGTAATTGCTGGTGCCATACGACGCCAGCTTGGGATCGGTCACCTGAAAATACAGCACACCGTCCACCTGCAACTGGGTGTTGTCTTTCGTGATGCAAATCTGGCTGGGCACATCAAGCGGAACTTCCTTGAGCATGTGGCGGTACGCCACTCTGTCAATAAACGGCACCACGATATTCAGCCCCGGTGCCAGCGTGGCGTGAAAACGGCCCAGACGTTCGACCACCCAGGCGTGTTGCTGCGGGACCACCTTCACCGCCTTGATAATAAAAATGATGGCAGCAACCAGAATAAATGCAGCGATGGTCAACATGGTTCGAATCCTCTTTCGGTGAACTAGAGTCTTGATTTGTACGGGCTCAAAATCAGCGTCGAGCCACGCATGGAATGAATGAAAAGATTTTGATCGCGCGGTGTATCGGCCGACAGCACCTCAGCATCCCACTCTGCACCCCGGTAGATCACCCGCAGCGTGCCATCTTCGCGCCAATGCAGTACGCGCACCGGTTGGCCAATATCGAGATTCTGGCTTTCAGCCGATTCGGGTCGGGTGATTTTGGAACGGCGCAAAATGATGGTGCCCACAATACCCACCAGCGCACACAACGTAAGTTGCGTCGGCACTGACAAATCCATTAGCGCAGCGACGCCGCCGGTGGCCAGCGCAATCGCCAACACTAAAAGATAAAAGGTGCCGGTGGCCATTTCCACGGCCAGCAGCACCAACGCCAGCAGAAACCACAGAACATACGCCGCCATATTTTCTCCCGTGTTGCTGTGCTACCTGCGCAGGATGTTACGCCACAAATTAACGGTCAACAAAAAGCCGACTTGATGTCATCGCGTGCCATTCCACAGGTTTGGAGTGCACCGTTTGATTTGCGTTCAGAGTTGCACGCGCTCGCCGATAACAATCGCGCGCAGCGCGTTGCTTTCACGCGATCCTGCTCTATGCTTTCTTTAACACGTGCAGGAAAAAATACCATGTCTGCTCTAACCAAATCCCCTGCGTGGAAAGCGCTGGCCGCGCATTACGCGGAAATCAAAGACACGCATATGCGCGAGCTGTTTGCGAAAGACCCGAAGCGTTTCGAAAAATTTTCGCTGCGCTGCGGTGACCTGCTGCTCGACTATTCCAAGAATCGCATTACCAAAGACACACTGGAGCGCCTGTTTGCATTGGCGCAGCAAGCGCAACTGGAGCAATGGATAACGCGCATGTTCAGCGGCGAACGCATTAACTCCACCGAGGATCGCCCGGTGTTGCACATCGCGTTGCGCAATCGCTCCAATCGCCCGATTCTGGTCGACGGCGTGGATGTCATGCCCAGCGTAAACGCCGTGCTCGCAAAGATGCGTTCGTTTTCCAATGCCGTACGGCATGGCCGCTGGAAAGGCTACACCGGCAAGCGCATCACCGATATTGTCAACATCGGCATCGGCGGCTCGGATCTTGGCCCCGTGATGGTCACCGAGGCGTTGAAGCCGTACTCGAAGGCTAATTTAAAAGTGCATTTTGTTTCCAACGTTGACGGCACGCAGCTGGTTGAAACTGTCAAGGCTCTGCACCCGGAAACCACTTTGTTCATCGTCGCGTCGAAAACGTTTACCACGCAAGAAACCCTGGTCAACGCCTACAGCGCGCGCGACTGGCTGCTGAAAGGTCTCGGCGACAAAGCGGCGGTGGCCAAACATTTCGTGGCCCTTTCTACCAATGCCAAAGAAGTCGCCAAGTTCGGTATCGACACCAAGAACATGTTTGAATTTTGGGACTGGGTCGGCGGACGCTATTCGCTGTGCTCGGCGATTGGCTTGTCGATTGCGTTGTATGTCGGCATGGACCATTTCGAAGAAATGCTGGCAGGCGCGCACGAAATGGATGAGCACTTCAGCACCGCACCGTTCGCGAAAAACATGCCGGTGCTGCTGGCCGTATTGGGCGTCTGGTACAACAATTTTTTCGGCGCGCAAACTCAGGCCATTCTGCCCTACGACCAATATCTGCATCGCTTCGCCGCGTATTTTCAGCAAGGCGATATGGAAAGCAACGGCAAGCATGTGACACGCGATGGTACGGTTGTTGACTATTCCACCGGCCCGGTCATCTGGGGCGAACCTGGCACCAATGGGCAACATGCGTTTTACCAGCTCATCCACCAGGGTACGAAACTGATCCCCTGCGATTTCATCGCGCCGATCACATCGCACAATCCCATCGGCGAACACCACGCGATTTTATTGTCGAATTTTTTTGCGCAGACTGAAGCCTTGATGAAAGGCAAAACCGATGCAGAGGCACGTGCTGAACTCGTTGCAGGCGGCGTGAAAGGCGCGGCACTGGAAAGCCTGCTGCCGCATAAAACCTTCGACGGCAACAAACCCACCAACTCCATTTTGGTAAAACAAATCACGCCGCACACGCTCGGTGCGCTGATCGCACTCTACGAGCACAAGATCTTTGCGCAAGGCGTGATCTGGAATATCAACTCGTTTGACCAGTGGGGCGTGGAGCTTGGCAAGCAACTCGCCAAGGCGATTTTGCCGGAATTAAAAAATGACAAGAAGGTGACCTCGCACGATGCGTCTACCAATGGGTTGATTAATTTTTACAAGGCGCAGCGATAGCCTTGAAGCTTTTGCGTGAGGGTAGGTTAACAAGAACACGCCGTGATGTTCCGGGAGGGAACTCCACCATGAAAATTCAATTGATTTCCATTTGCTGTGCGCTGTTGTGGTCGGCGCCGATGCTCGCCGACGACAATGCGCCGCATCCGCCGGTGGAGCCCAGTGGCGCGCATGTGGTCAATCCCCCGTATACCGAGCAAAAAGTTGTGTTCGATTTTTACTTCGACGACCCGCAAAAAATCTCGCCCGCGTTGCAGTGGGTGCGGGCCTTGATCAAACCGCTGATCGAACCGCCGTACGATTATCTGCCGGAGATTCTCGACATCAAGGTGGTCATGCACGGTACCGAACTTGTTTCGGTAGCGCGCAAAAACTATGCAAAATATCGTGACGCGGTGGAGCGCATGCGCTACTACGCCAGCAACGGCGTCGAGTTTCGCGTGTGCGCGCAAGCCTTGGACGACTACGGTTATCGCCCGGAAGATTTGTATGATTTTGTAAAAATCGTACCGTCGGCCATCACCGACATCGCGCACTGGCAGATCAAAGGCTACGCATTGATTACACCGCAAGTCCTCGAAAAGAAATTCAGCATCGACGAGATACGCTAGAAAATAAAACAATAAATTTAGGCGATGTGGTGGTCTCCTCGCGTTTGCGATTCACTCACGGATACGTAAATTGTGCAGCTGCTCAATGTCCTGGACGTTGCCGCCGTAAATCACCACGTGGTTTTAGATGCATTGTCGCTCGGGTGGGAGGACTTCGAAGACGCAGTGCAAGCCGCTGCCGCCTTGCATGCGAAAGCAACACACGCAGTAAGCATAGGTCCAACGCGACGGGCATTGCCGCTGACGGCGTAATACGCCATTCATGCCGCCTTCGCAGGCCCTTCGATGCCGATCTTCAAGCCCAGAGATTTAATCACAGCGAGAAAAGTTTTCAGCGTCGGATTCCCATTCGGAGAAAGTGCTCGGTAGAGAACTTCACGACGAATACCTGCGTCCGCCGCAAGCTTACCTATACCACCGTAAGCCTCCGCAACGTGCCGCAATGCAATCATCAAAACAGCAGGTTCCTGTTCGTCTTCCAGCGCTGCTTTTAGATATTCAAGCGCATACGCGGGGTCGGCGCGCAGCTCGCGCACCATCACTTCATCATTGCTGATACTCTTTTTGCGCTTGCTCATAACGATCTCCGCTTGAATTCTTTCAGCAGGATGGTAGCCCGTTCGATATCGCTTTGCTGTTTGCGCTTATCGCCACCGCACAGCAACAAAATGACACTCTTACCAACACGACCGTAGTACACGCGGTATCCCGGGCCATAGTCGATTCGCAATTCAGCTACGCCCTCTTTTAACGCCTTGCAGTCACCAAAATTACCCGCCTGAAGCCGCAAAAAACGCGTCTCAATTCGCGCCCGTGCTTGCCGATCAGTCAACGACTTCAACCACTCCGTAATAATTTCGGTATTGTTTTCGTCAACATAACGATGCAACGTGAACATAGAAATATGTTACTTATAAGCAACAGTGAGTCAAGCGGTAATTTTGCAGAACGACGTGCAGGGTTGGCCAACTTTACTAAATCGGGCGGATGAAGCGCAGGCGTAATCAGCTAGGCTATATAAGTCAAGTCTCGCCTCTTCGATGCGAACTGTTTACGAGTTAACCGGAAATACGCTAAAGACACCTTGCCCTCATGCCAATCCGAGCGCGTGCGCCAACGCCAGTGGCTGACAATGAAAGCCTGACCCGTTTTCTTTGGTGGAGTAGCGCGGAAAGCGGTACCGCGAGGAAAAATAATACAACTACGCAAGCTTGGCACCGTTCCAAAAAAATGGGGCGCATTTGCGCCCCATAGCTAATTTAATTATTTCCCTTCTACCTACTTATCCAGCAGCAGGCTGTTAATTGCCGGAAGAATCGCCGCAATAGGAGTGACATCAATATACGTTGTCACCGAGTCAGAATCTTGAATCCCATCGTTCACGTAAAGCGTAACGGTGTATCTGCCTGGTTTCGCATAACTCTTCGTTACCTTCGAACTTGACTGATTCAGAGATTTTGTCCCATCGCCAAAGAGCCAGCTGTACTTCAGCGCGCTACCTTCAGGATCCTTGGACTTCAAACCATCCATTGTTACCGCCTGCCCGACTAAACCGGTATACGGACCGCCCGGAACGGAAGTAGGTGGTTGGTTCTTGGGAGGCGGAGGTGGCGGATCGCTCACTTCTGCGGTAGTCGATGCTTCGCCTAATGTGGCGCCAGCACCCACGTTCTGTAACTTCGCGCGGACTTGATATACACCAGCCGTCGCGTATGCGTGCTTACCGGGCAAATCGCGATTGCGCCATTCATCGGTTCCATCACCGAACCACCAGTGAATCTGTCCACAATTACTCGACGACGTGCAGGTGTAAGTCGTTGCCATCGATATTGTCGTATTGGTCGTCCCGTAATAAGGCCCACTAAGTTGAAAGTTAACAGGGCTCGGCGTTTGCGGGGCGC
>JANMQQ010000024.1:0-7808 GCA_031370545.1 Gammaproteobacteria bacterium | reverse complement strand
GCCGGGTGTCATCTTCGCCTACGACGTCATGCGGGGCAGCGGTGTCGACGGCGCGCACGACGGCCTGATTTATAAAAACTTGCTCGCCAGCTACACTCATCTGCGCGACGTCAACGCGCACCACTGGGCACAACGGTTCGTGGAATTTGTGCGTAGCAAAAAACAAAGTACCACCCCACCCCTGCGGGGCACCCCTCCGCCGCACACGGATGTGCTAGTGCCGTGAAGTGCTTGGATGCACGAGAGCGGCCTTGAAAATAAGGCGGGGAGGAAAAGCGCTTTTCTCCCCGCCTTATTTTCAAGGAGGGGTGGCAGCGCAGCTGACGGGGTGGTTGATATTAAGCAGCATTCACTTAAGTAAAGGGCCAGACCATGATAAAAATCACCCCCCTCGCCGCCGAGAAAATTCTCGCCATCTCAGCGACCAGCGATACCGCTAACCTCGCTTTGCGCATCGCTGCCAAAGTCGGCCCCGACGGCAAATACGAATACGGAATGGGCTTCGACGAACGCGCTGAAAACGATCTGTATCTGGTGTGCGAAGGCGTCGCCGTGGTGATGACACCACACACCGGCGAGCTGGTGGAAGACGCCATCATTGATTATGTCGAGGTCGAAGCCGGAACCTTCGATTTTATTTTCTACAACCCGGACGATCCGGATCATAAGGCGCCGAAAACAAGTTAACTCCCCGAGCCTAGCCTGCACGTGAGCATGAAACCACTATCCCTAATCGACACGCTCCTCCCTTACGTAGAGTCGATCCATCGTGTCCTTGACCAATGCAGATCGCTTGCTAATCCAGGATCGCGCGATGTGTCGACCAGCCTTCTAAAAAAAGCGGCTCTCTACGGTCGTCTCTGGGAGGAAGCTAATGAACTCGCATGCCTGATCAACATCGCCAGAAAGGCGGTCCTGCAGGCAGCGCTGCTACGCCCCATGCTCGAAGTAATCAGTTGTCCTCCTGGACAGCAGGCATATCAGTGGACGTCTGAAGAGGCGCAAGTCCTGAATCAACACCGCGAATTGGTTCAAGAGGTTCGGGTAATATGCAAAGCACTTCACGAATGGGTGAACCATGTGGACGATGCCCTTCAGTCTGATCAGGCTCTAAAGAAGAAACTCGATGGCCAACTTCTGTTACATCTATCTCGAATCGTGCTGTTCCGAAACAAATTGATAACCCACAAGGAATTATTAGCCGACTCGATATCTGCTACGACCTATTCCGCTGATTTGGCAACTCTGAGCTTTATGGCGACGGATTTTAATCTTCACGCCAAAGCTGGACAGGAGATCGGAGAGTTGTATCAGAATGCGCTCTCGTATATTCCGACCTCTGAGCGAAGCGACAATACCCATCAGCGTTTTCGTCTTCTCGCTAAATATCACGCGGCGCTGCCTCCTCCAATGACCAAGCGAGTCAAGAAGATGGTTGAGACACATGGCGGCCAGTCCGATTCACTTGTCGAACTCGCAGCCTTCTGCGCTACGTTGACAGCCGCAGTGTTAAATCCTCTGGCAAGAGAGCTTGCGCCTGGTAAGGGCCCATAGGCGATGTCATTCGCACTGTAGGGGGCTAACAAGTGGGGCCGTATTTCTAACGGAGTAAACTAGTGCCAACTGTTTTGAAAAAAGGTCCGTACCGATTCTTTTTCTATGCGGGTGACCGCGACGAGCCCAGGCACGTTCATGTCGAACGCGACGAAAAAATTGCAAAAATTTGGCTTGCTCCGATTCGCCTTCAAAGTAGCGGCGGTTTTTCTCGCGCAGAAATAGGGCGGATACAAAAGCTGGTGAATGAACACAACACATTGTTTCAGGAGGCTTGGGATGCGTACTTCAACGGTTGAGGTAGAAGTGCCAACAGCGGAAAGCATTGCTGTTACTGAAGATACTCTCAGTGTCGATTTAAGCGACGGCAGAACGATCTCGGTGCCGCTCGCATGGTTTCCAAGGCTAGCGCATGGCACAGCAAAAGAGCGCAAGAACTGGCGCATCATAGGCAGAGGCTATGGCATTCACTGGGAAGATCTCGATGAAGATATCAGCGTCGAGAATCTCTTGCTGGGGCAACCTTCCGGGGAAAGTCAGTCATCGTTCCAGAAATGGCTATCATCGAGACGACCCCGCCTAACACGCCGCGCCAGCGGACGTCCCTGACTTTATAGGCTGAGCTTGGTTGCCAGGAGGATAAAATGCTCCAAGGACTACGCACCGTTATCTACGGTGTCACTGAAATATAAAAAGACAAGAACTGGTACTCCGCAGCGTTAGGATTTGTGCCGTACTTCGATGAGCCGTTTTTAATTCACAACCCGCATTTTAAGGTTGGTGAACTTGGTTAAGGCGAAGCGTGGTTTAGTTAGTGAAATCTGTGCTGGTTAATAAACGTTAAACCGCAGAAGCACCACCCCACCCCTGTGGGGCGACCCTCCTCGAAATGAGGAGGGGAGATACGTATTAAATTTCCCCTCCTTGGTCAAGGAGGGGTGGCAGCGAAGCTGACGGGGTGGTTGATATAACACGTTCAACTTAAATCTTTGGAAGCGCAACGTCCATGACCAACCCCCAAGAAACCAGCCGATCGATTTTGCGCGGGCCATTGCCAGACGAATTACAAGGCGCGGTCGCGCGGCTTAAGTCGCTAACGGCGCCGGAGCCGTTACGGGCGAGCCGCTGGTTTTGGTTAGTGATGGGATTGATGAGTAGCGGGCTCGCGTTGGGCGCGCTGGCAATGTATTACGCACTGGCTGCGGGAGCGGGTGTTGGCTTCATCGCTGCACTGGCGATCACTTTTATTCTGCTGGTGCTTTCCGCAGTGCTGGTGGCGGGCTTCCGGGTACGCGTGCTGAACGCAGAATTTCGGGTACGCAAGTGGATAGTGCGCATGATGGATGGCGATCTGGGTGCGCGCGTGTCACCGGTGGTGCGCAGCGGCGAGCGCTCGCTGCTGGACGACATTAACGTGCTGGGCGACATGATCAGCCGCATGTGCCAAAACGTCGATCAGCAAACGCGCGTGCAAGTGGAGCAACTTGCGCAGAAAACGCGCTCGCTGGAAATCCTTTACGATGCAGCCGCCGGCGTTAATGTGTTGCACGATGTGAACGATTTGCTCACCCGCTTTTTGCACACGCTGTGTGACATGGTAAAAGCGCGGGCGGGTGTGGTGCGTTTGATGGCCGAAGACGGGCAGATGCGCCTCATTGCAACTTTAGGCTGCGACGAAAGTGTGCTGGCGCGGGCCGTGTCGTTGGAGCAGTGCCTGAGCGGTGCGCACGCAGCGGATGAATTATTGATCCAGACCGATGTGCAGCAATGCGAGCCAGGCTTGCATATCTCGACCGATGCCGGATGCGCTGCGCTCGTGACCATTCCCATTCGTTACAGTGATCGCACGCTCGGTGTGTATCACTTGGTGCTTGAAAGCGCTGCGTTGATTGAGCGCGAGGACGTCAGTTATCTATTCAGCAGCATCGGAAGGCATCTTGGCATTGCGATTGAAAAAGCGCGTTTGGAGCGGCATGCGCGCCGCTTGTCAATCATGGAAGAGCGCACTCTGCTTGCGAATGAGTTGCATGATTCGCTGGCTCAGACCCTGGCCAGTTTGCGTTTTCAAGTCACACTGGTGGAAGAGACCGTGGCGCAAAGTAAAGACCGTACCGGGATTCGACAAATTCGCACCATCAAGGAAGGGCTCGATCAAGCCAACAGCCAGTTGCGCGAATTGCTGGCGCATTTCCGCACACGCATGGATGAGCGTGGTTTGATTCCAGCGATTGAAAGTGTGGTCGAGCGCTTCCGCAAAGAAACCGGCATCGCGGCATTTTTCCAAAACGAAATTGACGAGTCGAATTTGCCGCCGTCACTGGAAGTGCAGGTATTGCACATCGTGCAAGAAGCGTTGACCAATGTGCGCAAACACAGCGACGCGCAAAACGTGCGCGTATTGTTGCGTGCTGAAGACAACGGCGATCATCACGTGTTGGTCGAAGACGACGGCCAGGGTATCGAAGAAAAAGTCGTGAGTGACCCGCCCGGCGAGCACATCGGTTTGTCGATCATGCGCGAGCGTGCGGCGCGGCTCGGTGGTACGCTCAACATTGAAAGTGATACGGGCGAGGGCACGCGAGTGGAATTGCAATTCAATGTGCCGCCACTGCGACGCGGGCACGAACGCGACGCATCGACTGAACGAGGTGCCCATGAGTGACTACCACGACCTGATTGCCGCAGAACGGCCGCTGCGCGTCATCCTCATTGACGACCATGCGTTGTTTCGCATGGGCCTGTACGAACTGATGGAGCGGCGCGGCATCAAGGTGGTGGCCGCCGTCGGCGACGGCCAGGAAGGGCTCAAGCGTGCGAAAGAGCTGGAGCATGACTTAATCTTGCTCGATGTGCGCATGCCGAACATGGACGGCCTGGAAACGCTGCGGCGCCTGCGCGCCACCGGGGTGGTAACGCCGGTGATCATTCTCAGCACCAGCAATGATGACCGCGATGTGGTCGAAGCACTGCGCCACGGCGCGCAAGGCTACTTGCTCAAAGACATGGACCCCGACGCGCTGGTCGCGGCGCTGCACAGCATTTTAAGCGGCAAAACTGTGGTCGCGCCGGAGCTGGCGGCGGTGCTTGCGCGCTATGTGCAAGGCAGCGACCGGCCGCATCAAGACGCATCGCCATTCGCCGATCTCACGCCACGTGAGCGCGAAATCCTCAAACATGTCGCCGAAGGCCAAAGCAATAAAGTCATCGGCCGGGCGCTGGGCATCGTCGACGGCACCGTCAAACTGCACGTCAAATCCATCATGCGCAAACTCGGCGTGCACTCACGCGTCGAAGCGGCGGTGATCGCAGTCGAGAAAGGCTTGAATAAATAACCGCGTGTGGGTCATTCGTACTGGGCGTGATGTGGGTTTAACGGCACCCGGTGACGTGTTACTGCCCTCGACTGCCAGCACTTTGCTGTTCCATTTCCCCGCCTAAAGATTTCGCTTTGTTTTCCCGATATCAAGTCACGTGCTGGCTCTTTAAGCACACGCTGCCACGTCCCCGTTATTCCGGTACCACAGGATGATTTCAAACCGAATGATGGTTTTCTTGTGACTTCTTTCAACTCATCTGCGACGAATCCATCGCCGCCTGAATCCAAACGATTTCCGTCGGATCTGTTTTCCTATCTCGGCATCGTTGTCATGACGGTGTTACTCGGCGCGATTGTTAGCGTCGGTATCGTTGGTATGCTCCACATTCAGAGTGCCGGTGAGCAGATTGTGCAGGATCGTGTTGAAAAAATACGCTTGGTGCAGGTGATAGGAGTCGCGGCGCGCGAACGTACGGTGTTGTTACAACGCATGATATTGGTGAATGACCCGTTCGAGCGAGACCAGTTGAGCGTGGATTTCAACAGTTACGGTTCGCGCTTCGCCAATGCGCGCATCGCGCTTCTGGATAAGGATCTTTCAGACAAAGAAAAAGAAATTTTGGCACGGCAAGGCCAAAGCAGCGGCGTCGCCGCCCAAATTCAAAATCAAGTCGTCGACCTCATCGCAGTCGAAGCTATCGAGCAAGCGAAGACGCTACTTACACAGCAGGCGATGCCATTGCAGGACAAGGTGCTGGCCGCGCTGTCGGAACTCATGAATTATCAAATCGTCGCCGCGCATGACTCGGTGATTCAAACGCGCCTGGCTTTCGAGGACGGCCGATCAATTACGATTGCAATATCTGGTTGCGCGGCGGGAATCGCGATGTATCTGGTCTGGTTAGTCCGCAAGGCGGCGCGGCAACGGCGCGAATACTTTGATCAAATGCAGGCGGCCAATCGCGCGAAGTCATCATTTCTGGCCAAGATGAGCCATGAAATGCGCACGCCGCTGACGGCAATCATCGGCTTTGCCGAAGTGTCACTCGATAGTAAACAAACCATGGACGAACGCATCAATGCACTGCGGATCATCCAGCAAAGCGGCAATCACTTGCTGCATATCATCAACGACATTCTCGACCTGTCAAAAATCGAGGCAGAAAAACTGGAGGTCGATCCTTGCGAGTGTTCGCTGTTCTCCATTCTCAAAGACGTGCATGCCTTGGTGGAGATGCAGGCGCAGAGCAAGCAAGTTATTTTTGCCATCAACTATGTCTTTCCTTTACCTGCGCACATTTACACTGATCCACTGCGGTTGAAGCAGATTGTGATCAATTTATGCAGCAATGCGCTCAAGTTCACCGAGAAAGGTTTCGTCTACGTCAATGTCGGTTTTGACCGGGTCACCCGGCAACTGACGATTGCCGTGCAAGACAGCGGGATCGGGTTAACGCCGCAGGAACAGAGTTGGCTGTTTCAGGATTTTCATCAAGCCGATACCGGCGTGCAGCGCAAGTATGGTGGTACGGGTCTGGGCTTGGCATTGTCGCAAAAACTTGCCGCCATGCTGGGCGGAAAAATAAGTCTGACCAGCGAAAAAGGCGTGGGTAGCACGTTCACGCTCGAACTTGCCCAGCCTGCGATCGTAAGCGAGCTTGTTTTCGCCGACAGCGCAGCGCAGGTTCCAATGGGTGCGCAAGCCATGGTGCCGAATGAGGCTCGACATTATTCGGGGCGGGTGTTGTGTGCGGAAGACACCCCAGAACTTGCTGAATTGATTGGCTTGCTACTGCGCCGCGCCGGTTTGATCGCAGTGATGGTAGAAAACGGCGCGCAGGCGGTGGAGCGTGCGATGCGCGAACACTTCGATTTGATTTTCATGGATATCCAGATGCCCGTGCTTGATGGCGTATCGGCCATGATCAAACTCAGGGAGTCAGGATGTGACACACCCGTCATCGCGGTGACGGCGAATGCCATGAAAGAAGATCAGGAGCGCTATCGTGTGGCCGGATTCGCAGATTTTCTTGTCAAGCCGATTGATCGGCGGCAACTGCAGCGGGTCTTGGATAAGTATTTGTGCCCGGCAGAACACACCGATGTTCCGGACAGCGAACCGATTTATGTCGAATTTGCCAACGCAGTTGACGCCGCTGACGAGGAAGTGCGCCGCATTATGGGGACATTTGTTGACAGGCTGCCGGGCTATTGTGAACAGCTCACGCAGGCTATTGCGGCACGCCAATGGATACAGGCGGGTGAAATCGCCCATCAATTACGCGGCTTGGGTGGCGGCATGGGTTATCCCATGATCACTGAGATTGCATCCACGCTGTTGTTTCAACTAAAAACCGAAAACTATTCCGACGTCGAGCACATCAATGCGCGCCTGGCACAGGTCGCGGCACGAATCCAGTTGGGCAAGGCGGGGCGAGACTTTGTTGTGACCGCCATAACCTCAACCGTTTAAACTCTCTGCTCGTGCTTACTTTTTTTCCAACTTCAATGCCACCGAATTAATGCAATAACGTTGTCCCGTCGGCGCCGGGCCGTCAGGGAACACATGACCCAGATGCGCGTCGCAGCGGCTGCACAGCACTTCGGTGCGGCGCATGAACAGGCCGCGATCTTCTTCGGTGCCGACGGCGTCGGGACGGATCGGCTGGAAGTAGCTGGGCCAGCCGGTGCCGGAATCAAACTTTGAATTGGCGTGGAACAGTTCATTGCCACAGCAGGCGCAGTGATATACGCCGCCGTCGTGGCAGTCGTGGTACTCCCCGGTGAATGCGCGTTCAGTGCCTTTTTTGCGGCAGATGTTGTACTGCTCTGGGGTCAGTTGTTGTTTCCAGTCGGCGTCGGATTTGCTGATCTTTTCGGTCATGTTGGTGTCTCCTCATTACTGTTAGCTGCGTTATATGGGTAGCGTGCGCCATGC
>JANMQQ010000020.1:0-5865 GCA_031370545.1 Gammaproteobacteria bacterium | reverse complement strand
GAAGAAACTTCTTCCGATTACGACAAAGAAAAACTGCAAGAACGCGTAGCCAAATTGGCCGGCGGCGTTGCAGTGATCAAAGTCGGTGCTGCGACCGAAGTCGA
Source organism: Gammaproteobacteria bacterium (assembly GCA_031370545.1). Classification (GTDB taxonomy): domain Bacteria; phylum Pseudomonadota; class Gammaproteobacteria; order SG8-11; family SG8-11; genus UBA6921. The sequence continues at coordinate 5,761 of JANMQQ010000020.1, read as the reverse complement.
AATGAAAGAAAAGAAAGCCCGCGTTGAAGATGCATTGCATGCCACCCGAGCAGCGGTTGAAGAAGTTATCGTTCCTGGCGGCGGTGTTGCCTTGATTCGTGCCTTGACTGCGATGGGCAAATTGAAAGGTGCCAATGACGATCAAAACGTCGGTATCACAATAGCCATGCGTGCTATGGAAGCGCCTTTGCGTGAAATCGTTGCCAACTGCGGCGCGGGTAGCATGCAACGCATCTTCGACGCGGGCTTTCTTTTCTTTCATTTCGACTTCGGTAGCTGCACCAACCTTGATGACGGCGACGCCGCCAGCCAATTTGGCCACGCGCTCTTGCAGCTTTTCTTTGTCGTAGTCGGAAGTCGCTTCTTCGATCTGCGCACGTACTTGCTTGACGCGCGACTCGATATCTTTAGGCTTGCCAGCACCATCGATGAGCGTGGTGTTTTCTTTGGTGACCACAACTTTCTTGGCGCTGCCCAAATCAGCCAACGTGGCTTTTTCGAGGCTCAAACCGACTTCCTCGGCAATCACCTGGCCACCAGTAAGAATGGCAATGTCTTGCAACATCGCTTTGCGACGATCACCAAAACCAGGCGCCTTCACCGCAGCAACTTTAACGATGCCGCGAATCGTGTTGACGACCAAAGTTGCGAGCGCTTCGCCTTCAACATCTTCGGCAATGATCAACAGCGGCTTGCCCGACTTGGCGACCGCTTCGAGCACCGGCAACATTTCACGAATGTTGGAAATCTTTTTCTCGCACAGCAGGATATAGGGCTGTTCCAGCTCGGCGCTCATGTTCTGCTGGTTGTTGATGAAGTACGGCGACAGATAGCCACGGTCAAACTGCATGCCTTCGACCACGTCCAGCTCGTTGCCAAGACCTGAACCTTCTTCCACGGTGATCACGCCTTCTTTACCGACCTTGGTCATCGCGCTTGCAATGATCTGGCCGATTTCGTCGTCGGAGTTCGCGGAGATGGTGCCGACTTGGGCAATGGCCTTATCGTCGGTGCAGGGTTTGGACTGTTTCTTCAGCTCTTCCACTGCGGCAATCACGGCCTTGTCGATGCCGCGCTTCAAATCCATCGGATTCATACCGGCTGCAACGGCCTTCAGGCCTTCATTCAGAATCGCTTGCGCCAACACCGTTGCGGTGGTGGTGCCGTCACCGGCGATGTCGGAGGTCTTGGACGCGACTTCCTTCACCATCTGCGCGCCCATGTTTTCGAACTTGTCGGCCAACTCGATTTCTTTGGCCACGGACACGCCGTCTTTAGTAATGGTCGGAGCGCCGAAGCTCTTTTCCAGCACCACGTTGCGGCCTTTCGGGCCCAACGTCACTTTCACTGCATTCGCCAAAATGTTTACACCGTGCACCATGCGGTGACGAGCGTCATCGCCGAAACGAACATCTTTTGCTGACATGATGATGATCCTCTATGAAATTTGTTGAAGTACTGAAGTCGCGGGGCTCGCCGAGATTATTTCTCAATCACGCCCATGATGTCTTCTTCACGCATGACCAGCAGCTCTTCGCCACTGACCTTGACCTCAGTCCCAGAATATTTGCCGAACAAAATGCGATCGCCTTTCTTCACATCAATCGGGCGAACCGTACCGTTTTCCAAAATGCGACCCTTGCCTGCAGCGACGATTTCGCCCTGCATCGGCTTCTCGGTGGCGGAGTCGGGGATGACGATGCCGCCGGGGGTGGTGCGTGTTTCCTCGATCCGACGAACAATAACGCGATCATGTAAAGGACGAATGTTCATCTAACTGGTCTCCTTTCCTAAAGAAATTGGGCTTGAATGACAGGCCGAGCGCCTACAGCGTGACCGTTAGCACTCGGTTTTGGTGAGTGCTAATGATAGCGGCGGATTTTGGAAAATCAAGGGTAAGGAAAATTATCGCATTCGCGGTTAGTGTCGGGCGACATCGAATCTTATAGGAATGACATTCAGCAATCTGGAAGTCCGCTAGCCAAAATCACTCCGTTGGTATTTCCAATACAGGGTTTTCGCGCGATTTTTCCCAGCGACTCACCACTGCGGTCGCGACGCTGTTACCGAATACATTGGTTGCGCTGCGTCCCATGTCCAATAATTGATCGATACCCAATAACAAGAGCAATCCGGCTTCTGGAATATTGAACATCGATAGCGTTGCTGCGATGACGAACAACGAAGCTCTCGGCACACCGGCTACGCCTTTACTCGTAATCAACAGTACCAGCAGCATAATCAACTGATCGGCAAGAGACAGGTCGATGCCGTAGGCTTGAGCGATAAAAAGGATGGCGAAGGTCATATACATCATGCTGCCATCGAGATTGAACGAATAACCCAGTGGCAATACAAACCCGCAGACTTTCTCGTCACACCCGTATCTTTCCAATTGCTGCAGAAGTTTGGGGTACGCGCTTTCGCTGCTGGCGGTGCCAAACGCCACCAACACCGGCTCGCGTATGTGACGGAGCAACGACACGACAGCGCGCCCTAAAAACAAGTAAGCAACTACACCGAGCACACACCACAGCAACACTAATCCGAAATAGAATTCACCGATGAGTTTTCCATAGGTCCATAACGTTCCTATTCCTTGTTGTGCAATCACTGACGCCATGGCGGAGAAGATCGCAACGGGGGCATATTTCATCACATAGCTGGTGATTTTGAGCATGATGTGCGCGAGTGCATCGAGTGATTTAACGACGGGGTGCGCAATTTCCCCGAGCGAAGCACAAGCCACGCCGAAGAATATTGAAAACACCACAATCTGCAAAATCTCGTTCGCAGCCATTGCGTCAATGATGCTTTTTGGAAACACATGCGCAATGAAATTGCCGAACGTTAACGTACTGGCCGGAAGCCCAGTAGCCGTGCCGACGGATGGCAACGCGATGTGAAGAGAACTGCCCGGTTGAAACAGATTCACGAGCAACATGCCTAACAGCAAACTAATCACCGACGCCGAAAAAAACCAAAGAATCGCTCGAATGCCAATCCGCCCCACGGTTTGAATATTGCCCATTTTGGCCATACCCACGACCAAGGTTGAAAATACCAGAGGCGCGATAACCATTTTAATGAGCCGAAGGAAGACATCAGCTAGAACAGCAAAAATTCCAACGAATCGAGCCAAAACAGGGTTTGGGTTAGTCGCTCCTGGCTCCGCGTACATCACATTGAGTAGCTCGCCTACGGCAATGCCGAGAACGAGTGCAATCCCTATAAATACGATTTGTCGATTGGGCTTAGGGTCGTGGTGTTGCTTGTGGTCTGTCATGAATAAGGTCTCCATACGTGATCAGTTTTCGTTCTTGCTGTTCAGAAGGATACTCTGCCATGCAAACCGTATCCTTACCGTCAACGGCAGTAATTCGCCGCTACTCAACGCAGACAATCCTGCCACGGCCAGTCAGGCTCAGAGCACCCGTGATTTGGGTGCGGCCCAGACGAGGTAGGTGTTGACTTTATCCTGATTAACCCTCGACTCGACATGGCGCTTTAAGACAAAAGAAATGGTATGGACCTTCATATTGGCACCGATCTCAAATTGACCAGGATTGCCAGTTTCGCGCTCACCAGCAAGCTTTATCTCAAACATATGCGTGGTCCAGTTGGAGCTCGTCAAACTGGTCAATGGACCTATGGCACAGCGAGACAAAACTGCTCAGATTTCTGTCGGCGTGAACACGCTGACTTCTGATCGCCACGACCATCATACTCACCAACATATACATGATGACAATACCGCACCCCTTAAATCGAGTTATCCACAGGCACGTAGTACGCCTCTTCATGACGTTTTTTCATAACTGTCGGAAACAGGTGGAAATATAACACTTAATTATCAACAGGTTATGATCGTCTGCACTATGACTTTTCGTGGCGCCCGACATCGGATCTGAACCCGAGGGTGGCGCTCATGGGCACCCCCACCCACAAACAGTCGCGCTCTGGCACAGAGAAAGTATTCATAACCAGAACGGCTGGATGTCCTGCAGCCACGTGAGCCGACTAAGTGCGCAGGAGTACAGACGCTGTAGCCACGAAAGTGAACTATGTGTTAATCAGGATGATTGCAAAATATGAATGAAAAGCCCTTGTTTTCAGGCCTCGCGTTGCGGCTTGCGATGTTTGAATCGTGCCCTGCGCATCATTTATTGAGCCACACCATGTTCGATGCTCCTGGAGAGTTGTTGCAGCCCAACCGCGCGCTGGCGGAAACAAACCCCCCGGCCCGGCCCGACCGGCGAATTACAACAATTGAGCGGCAAATGTCACCCGACCGCGACGGTGGCCACTGGCGCGGCCGGAAACCCAATGCAGCGTTTCCGGGTGAACACCATGCCGACTAGCCGAGCTCGTGTCCTGCTGGTCAGTCTCCGGCGCTTGACGACCCATGCCGCATGGTGCTCGAACTACGAATTCGAGGACGTTATTCGCTCCGTGGATGATGTCGATGTGCTCGAGCTTGAGCCCGCGCCACACTTTGAGCTGCGCAGGCACATTGCACGCAGCGTGGCCTGGAGAAGCCGCTACCTCACCTTTACAAATTTGAACCCCGGCGTGAAAGCCGTGAAGCTGGCCCACGACTATGACGTGTTTGTGTTCGTGTGCATGAACGTGTGGGATTTGCTGTACCTGAACGCCGTTACAAACTGGCAGACGCGCTGTAAAGTCAAGCTTTGCTACATGGGAGAGCTCTATGCGGGCCAGACCGCTGAACTCCAGCACCTGCTGCGTCGGCTGGAGGATTTCGACCAGATATTTCAGTCCTTTTCCGGGAGCGTACTTGCCCTCAGCAACATCGTGCGCCGACCCTGCCACCGCTTGCCGCACGCGGCGGACGTCCTGCGCTTCACGCCGTATCCAAAACCGCCCGCACGCAAGATCGACGTGCTGTCGATTGGCCGTCGCTCCGAGCCGGTCCACCAGGCGCTGCGGCGTTTGGCCGCGACTCGGGATTTCTTCTACCTGTACGACACGCTGCCCAGCTCGCTGGTGCGGCCGTCGAGCCCGACTGAGCACCGCGAGATGCTGGCCAGCGCCGCCCGAGTGAGCCGTTTCTTTATCGCCTACCCGGCGAAGTTCGGTGACGATGAGACGCAGGGACAGTCCGAAGTCGGAGCCCGCTACTTTGAGGGAACGGCGGCAGGTGCGGTGCTGCTAGGACAGGCGCCGACCGCGTTGACGTTCCGGCGTGACTTCCCTTGGCCGGATGCCGTCGTCGAACTGAAAGTCGATGGCAGCGACGCCGCCGAGGTTGTGGCCGACTTAAGCCAGCGCCCGGACGAGATGGCGCGACTCGGCGTCAGAAATGCGATCGCCGCGTTGCGACGGCACGATTGGGCGCACCGCTGGTTGTCGATGCTGGAGGCCGCAGGCTTGCCCGCACGCCCCGCGCTGTATGAGCGCATGCGCACGCTGGATGCGCTGGCGGCGAACGCCGAAGGTATTTCACTGGTTGCATAACCTCCCCATCCCAGCCGTCCCCTTGCAGGGGGCAGGCATGTTTATTTAGCCACATTAATAATGTCAATATCGGATGTTGACTTCAAATTTCATTGGGCCGTGGCAAACGTTTGGGTTGCGTAGGCGCTAACCGATCTACGCTCGATCAACGCGTCGATGTGGTCGAATAAATAAGCGGTGAACGGCATGGCACAGGTGAAGGCCGGGGATACCGCATTTAGCACGTGAAAAGATTGCGCGTCGCCTTCGTAACGGAAGTCCATTTCAAGTTTGCGTTTTTTCA
>JANMQQ010000019.1:0-13215 GCA_031370545.1 Gammaproteobacteria bacterium | reverse complement strand
GCCGGGTGTCGTAGCGGTCGCACCCAGTGTGCGCAGTCAGGTGCAGGCGCGTTTTCGCGGCACTAATTGGGGCACGGCGGCCGAAGGCGTGACGCCGGAGTTTTTTTCGGTGCGCAATTGGCCGCTGGCCGAGGGCGAAATGTTTTCAGCGCGCGACGTGGCAGTCGCCGCGCCGGTGTGTGTGATCGGCCAGACGGTGGCGAAAGAATTATTTGGTCTCGCCCACGCGGTAGGCGAAACGATAGTGTTTAAAGGGCTCGCGTGTCAGGTGGTAGGCGTGCTCACCACCAAGGGGGCGTCAGCGTACGGGTCAGATCAAGACGATATCATTTACGCGCCGCTGACCACGGTGCAGCGCAAGTTGTTGGGCATTACTTATATTCACGGCATCGAAGTGCAGACCGCAGGACGCGCCGCAGCGTTCAGCGCGTCGTCCGATATTAAGAAGTTGATTCGCCAACGGCATCGGCTGCGCGACGATCAGGAAGACGACTTCCGTATTTTCAATCGTGCCGAGCTGGCGCAAACCGCCGAGACCAACGCGCAGGTATTTTCGTGGCTGCTGGGGAGTATCGCTTCGGTGTCGCTGCTGGTGGGCGGCATTGGCATCATGAATATCATGTTGGTGTCGGTGACTGAGCGCACCCGCGAAATTGGTATTCGCATGGCGCTGGGCGCGCGCCGTCGCGACATTCTTTGGCAGTTTTTGCTGGAGGCACTGATTCTGTCCGGGGCGGGCGGGGTTATGGGCATCCTGGCGGGTATAGGCGGCGCAACTGCGTTGGCGAAATTCTCGGAGTTTCAGGTGAGCGTCACAATGTGGTCGGTAGGCTTGGCATTCGGCTCGGCGTTGCTGGTCGGCATGTTTTTTGGGCTGCATCCGGCGCGCAAGGCTTCGCGTCTGCGGCCGATAGAAGCATTGCGTTATGAGTAATCTGACGGGGTCGCAACGGGCGACTATATTTATTCTTGCCTTGAACGTGGACCGAACTAGATGGCCAACGAAAATTTGCCCCCCAAATATCACGAGCCCCCCGCCGTCGGCACGGGCGGTCCAGAACAGCCCCCCAACGTATTGGTTGTGGACGATTCTGCAACCATCCGCGTGGCGCTGGTGCGTGCAATGCCGGAGCAGTCGCAAATCACCGAGGCGAGCAACGGCGAAGATGCCTGGCAGCTGTTGCAGGAAAAAGACCAAATCGAGTTAGTGGTGACAGATCTCGACATGCCGCGCCTCAACGGCTACGAGCTGCTGCAACGCATTCGCTCCTCTGAGATTTCGCGCATTGCCAGCATGCCGGTTATTGTGGTCACTGGTGCGGAAGACACGAAAGCCAAGTCGCGCGCATTTGAGCTTGGGGCCAACGATTTCATTTCAAAAAACGCCGATAAAATTGAAATCCGCGCGCGCGTGCGTGCGCACCACAAGCTGGCGCTGTTGATTCACGAGCTGGAAGAAAGCCGCAAGATTCTCAATGCGCAGGCCAACACCGACGCGCTCACCAAGCTGACCAATCGCCGCGCATTTTTTGTGCGCGCAAGTGAAGCTTTGGGCTTGATGCGTCGGCATGAGCAGCCGTTCAGTGTGCTGATGATCGACGTCGACCATTTCAAAATCATCAACGACACCTACGGTCATCAATGCGGCGATTACGTGCTACTGGAAGTCGCACAAATTCTTGCCAACAACATTCGTACCAACGACATCTTGGCGCGCATTGGCGGTGAGGAATTCGCCATCGCTGCGCCGTATTCAAATCGCCTGGCTGCGGTGGTGCTCGCCGAGCGATTACGCAAGGCGGCGGAGGGTGCAGAGTTCATTTACAAGGACACGCGCGTACCCGTCACAGTCAGCGTGGGCGTGGTCGCGCAGGACAAAAATTTACCCGTGGATATCGACCAACTGCTGGCGCGTGCCGACGCGCGTTTGTATGTCGCCAAGCGGCGCGGACGCAATCGGATCTGCGCGACAGACAGCGGCGAGTCAGTCGACGATGTGCCCGGTGATGAGGTGTTGTGCCCGAAGCTTGACGATGCGCTGACGATGATTCAGCACGGCAACGCGCAGGCGATGATCGCGCACTTGCCGTGCTTGTTGGAGAAAACTCTATCGTTGTTCCGGCTGGCTAACGAACGATTGGACGCAGGTATGCCGATTGAGCAAATCGAGGCGCAAATCAAGGCGATCACCAGCGTGCCCGAGTAATGCGTTTATTCTCTGCCGGGTGGAGTCCAGATTCCTGGGTCGACTTTACGGCCCGACATCTGCTCGATGATGCCGACAATGGCTTTGTTCTCATCCGGGTAGCTGTTTAACTGCGCCGAGCGTTCACGTCCAACGCGTTCCAGCAATGGCATCAGGTTAAGGCGCCACACACCGCTTTCCTTGCGGAATTCAAGTTGCGAATTGGCCGAGCTGCCGCTCAGCGAAATGTCTCCGCCCGCATAATTACCGTAAATGTTGATATTGCCCAGTTCAAACGGCGCGACCGAATCTTTGGCGACCCACTGATTTTTTACGCCATACGCGAAAATGTCTTTACCCTGCATCTTGCGTAGCATGACTGCGGCGACGTTGTGGCGAATGGCCAGCACCACAAGTCGGTTGAAGCTGGGTAATTCTTTCAGCTCGTTGACATCGCCGGTGAGTGCAAGCTGGCGCAGCTGATCATAATGACGCAGGGTTTTTTCGCTGATCAGATCGGCCGCTTCCGCGCCAAGATCATTCAGAAGCGCATATTTATAAGCGCCGAAGATTTGTCGTACCGCTTGCTGGTCAACGCTTTCGTCGACGTTCGGACGCGTAGGTAATACGCATCCGTTGAGCCACGGAATTAACGCAAGGAGAAAAAGATAACGTCGTAGCATGTTTTTAAACTCCGAATGCCCAATGGCCGTAATTGGGAAGACACAAATCAGATGCCGTCGTTAAGTCAGCGTTTTCACGCCATTGGGCGTGCCTAACAGCATTACGTCCGCTGGGCGGCGCGCGAATAGTCCATTAGTGACTACGCCGGGAATGTTGTTTAGCGTCTGCTCAAGTGCGATGGGGTCGAGTATTGTCAAATTGCGCACGTCGAGAATGACGTTGCCGTTGTCGGTAACGAAGCCTTCGCGATAAACCGGTTGGCCCCCGAGCTTGACCAATTCGCGCGCTACATAGCTGCGCGCCATCGGAATCACTTCGACCGGCAGCGGGAACTTGCCGAGTACATCAACCAATTTGGATTCATCGGCAATGCACACGAATTTTTTTGCCACGGCTGCGACGATTTTTTCGCGGGTAAGCGCACCGCCACCGCCTTTAATGAGATGCAGGTACTTGTTGGTTTCGTCGGTGCCGTCGACATAAACGGACATTTCATCAACGCTGTTGAGGTCAAGTACACGGATGCCGTGGCCTTCCAACCGCTTGGCGCTTGCGGCCGAACTGGCTACCGTGCCGTCGATTTTGTGCTTGATCTTGGCCAGTTCGTCGATGAAGCAATTGGCCGTGCTGCCGGTACCAACTCCAACGATGCTCCCTGCCGGTATGTAGTCGATGGCCGCGCGTGCGACTGCTTTTTTTAGTTCGTCTTGCGATGTCATGACCAGCCTCAATATCCGCGTTGCCGCCCCGTGGGCGGGTGCCGGTAAATACTATAGTATGTGAGCCTTACGCAAAACCCCGCATCCGCACAACTGACACAACAAACGATGGCCGAACAGTACCTGAAACGAATTTTGAAAGCGCGCGTCTATGATGTCGCGCGTGAAACGCCGTTGGAGCTCGCGCCGCGTTTATCCAAACGCTTGCACAATCGAATTTTACTCAAGCGCGAAGATTTGCAACCGGTGTTTTCATTCAAGCTGCGCGGGGCATACAACAAAATTGTTGGCCTGAGCGAGGAATCGCAGCGCAAGGGTGTGATTACCGCGTCGGCAGGAAACCATGCCCAGGGTGTTGCGCTGGCCGCGCAGAAGCTAAACATTGTTGCGCTGATTGTCATGCCCAAAACCACGCCGCAGATCAAAGTCGATGCAGTGCGTAGTTACGGCGCGCAGATCGAGTTGCACGGCAATAGCTATGATGACGCCTACCAGCATGCCTGCCAGCTGGCGCGCGCGCGCGATATGACCTTCGTGCATCCGTATGACGATCCCGACGTTATCGCCGGGCAGGGCACCATAGCGATGGAAATCCTGCGTCAGTACCAAGGTGCGATCAACGCGATCTTTGTGCCGGTGGGCGGCGGCGGGCTCATCGCGGGTGTGGCGGCGTACGTGAAGATGCTGCATCCGGAAATCAAAGTCATTGGTGTTGAGCCGGATGACGCAGGGTGTCTACATGCGGCACTTAATGCGAAGGAACGCGTTGTTCTAGATCAAGTGGGAATTTTCGCCGATGGTGTTGCTGTGCGCCAAGTGGGTGAGGAGCCGTTTCGGATCGCAAGCCGTTGTGTTGATGAAGTGATCTTGGTCAGCACTGACGAAATCTGCGCTGCGATCAAGGATATTTTTGACGACACTCGTTCCATTGCCGAGCCTGCCGGTGCCCTAGGAATCGCGGGCCTGAAAAAATTTCTCGCCCGTGAACAGGTCTCCGATCAGACATTCATTGCGATCGACAGCGGCGCAAATATGAACTTTGACCGACTACGCCATGTTGCCGAGCGCGCTGAGTTGGGTGAGCGCCGCGAGGCGTTGCTCGCAGTTACCATTCCCGAACGTCCAGGTAGTTTCCGCGAATTTTGCGAAGTGATAGGAACACGTAGCATTACTGAGTTTAATTATCGCTATTCGGATCCGCGTCAGGCTCATGTATTTGTCGGCGTGCAAATGCACGAAAAAGATTCTGAGCGCCAAGTGCTCATCGAAAAACTGACTCATGGCAAGTATCCAGTAGTCGATATTACCGACAACGAAATGGCCAAGCTACACGTCCGGTATATGGTCGGCGGGCGGGCAGCCACAGTCGTAAACGAGCGCATATTTCGCTTCGAATTCCCTGAGCGACCCGGCGCGCTACTCCGGTTTTTAAGCAAGATTGGGCAACGCTGGAATATCAGTCTGTTCCACTACCGCAACCACGGTGCAGCGTACGGGCGGGTGTTAGTTGGTATGCAAGTCGTCGTGCAGGACAACGAAGCGCTGCAGTCATTCCTCCAAGAACTGGGCTATGCTCATTGGGAGGAATCCGAGAATCCAGCCTACCGGCTATTTCTCGGCGAATAAGCTGGGGTTCACCACTTGAACGGATATATAGCATTAGGCTATTTGCAAATAATTATTTGACACATAGAAATTACCCGTGTTAAATCTATCGCATTCTCGAAACCACCGGGCTTGATCTCTCCAAGAAGGATTGACCAAGAACCGTTTTTAGTTTGGCCCATCAAAGGACGTTAGAGGGGGAGTATATGAAAAGTAACCAGAAGATTTTAGTAACTGCGGTACTCGGTGCCGTGTCGGCATTAGTACTGAATAGCGCATTAGCAGCCAATACGCCTACAAGCATTAAAGATAGCCCACATAATCTTGGCTCGGGAAATATCCTACCCAAGACTCCGAGTGGTACAACACCGTCTAACCACAGCACCGACACCGCAGAAATCTGTGTGTTTTGCCACACGCCTCACGGTGGTGATAACGGAGCTGCCGTGCCAATTTGGAACCGCAAATTAGGACCTAATGGCGCTGGCGTGGATGCTGCAAAGACGGGCTATATTCGTTATTCGGCTATGGGAACAACCACATTCGACGCATCTGAAGCTCCCATTGGCTCTGTTTCAATAGCATGCTTGTCTTGCCACGACGGTACGCAAGCCATCGATAATGTCATTAATATGCCAGGATCGGGTGGTTACAATTTTGCGACAGGTACTCGTATCGGCAATTTCGTGGGTGGTGATCAGGGCACTGGCCTTGGGGCTGGCAAGTTGGGCGACTACAAAACAGTAGTGCAGAATTTAACCACGGATCTATCGAATGACCATCCGGTCAGTATGCAATTCGGCGGTGGCGGTATAAGTGTTGCTAATCCTCAGGTGGTAACCGTTGATCCTGATTTTCGCACACCTTCAGTTAAGGATGCCCCGGTGACTTCATCGCTCCAAAAATTATGGTGGATTGAATCTGGTGGTAACAGCCTAGGTACCGGGCGAGATCGCATGGACGTCATTCTATATACTCGCAACGATGTTACTGGCGGCGGTGGCGTTAACCAACCCACAGTTGAGTGCGGTTCTTGCCATGATCCCCATAACGTTCAAAACCAGACGTTTTTACGTATTTCGAATGGTGGTAAAACTACAGTGGCAAATAATGCTGACATGATTTACCCGAATGCAAATGGTGGACCAAGTGGTCTGTGCCTCACTTGTCACAATAAATAGCGCTTAATTAATTAAAGCATAAGTACGTTTCTAAATTGACGCCGGGTATTTCGACAGAGAACTGTCGCGGTACCCGGCGTAATTTTTTGGTGGATGTTGTATTAGGGTTTTTCGCGATAGTAACTATGGTTTGGTATCACTGATGCGGCTTTTATTTCAATACGGATGCGAACACATGCGGTTCCCATACAACGCAAAAATGCCGACCTTCTTTAGCGTTCTAATGGTGGTATTTTTCCTATTGCTCAACACTGCAATCTTTGCCGCTGCTGATATTTCAGGCGTCCCATCTACATCCAAAGCGGTGGCGAATATCCCCAAAGCTCCAATTCCTAATTATTTGGCTAAGGTGGGGCCAGATACGATTATGTTGGATGAGTACTATGAACAGTTGCAGGTAGGCATGAAAGAAAAATTCTTTCACGGAAAAATTCCGGAAAAGGAGCTCAAGCAATTTCAGCGCGACCTTGCGCAGCAGATGATTAATAAAACTCTTTATGTGCAGGAGGCAAAGCGACGTGGTATTACGCCCAACACGGAAGAAGTTTCAAAAAAAATAAAGAATCTTGAGCGCAAAAAGAAGAATGATCCTTATTGGCAGGAACATAAAGATCAGATGATCAAGGTTGGCCGTAAGGGCTTTGAGGTCGATAGTTTGGTTAAGCAACTTGAGGCGTCAGTTAGAGGTGCCATTGAGCCTGCAACTCCCGAAGTACAGAACTACTATAAATCCAATGAAGACAAATTTACCGCGCCGGAACGCGTGAAAGTGCATCTGATCATGTTGAAGGTTGACCCATCCGCAAGTAGCAAAGAATGGGATGACACTGCAAAATTGGCGGGGGATCTAGCCAAAAAAATTCGAAAGGGTGAGAAGTTCGAAGAACTGGCGCGCATACACTCTGGAGATGACTCGGCAGCTTCGGGTGGTGACATGGGTTACATGCACAAGGGGATGATGGGTGACAACGCAGCAGCGGTGTTAGATAAAATGAAAATTGGTGAAGTCTCTGAACCCGTATATTTACTCGAAGGAATCGCTGTTTTCCGATTAGATGATCGGGAGCAAGCGCGTGTAAATGAATTGCCGCGCGTTCAAGGCCCCGCTAAAGAGCTGCTCCGTAAGGAAATGGCCGACAAGGCGTGGAAGGATTTTACTTCTAACTTACGCAAAAAAACTGACATCATTTTGAATGAAGCTGTTTTTTAGTTGCATGAGATGGACTGCAAAAACTTGATATTTATCCCCCGCAAAAAGTTTTGCGTAGGCGGGTTGAGAACTTTCCGTTGGCGTTATGCCTCGTTCCTCTGATTTTAGCTGCCGAAAGGTGATCTTAGCAATTCGTCAATATGCGGCCCCGATGCCGAAATAAATCTGATCTTCTCCACCTCCGTCGATACCGCGTGCATACCCCAGGCGTAGGTCCAGATTGATCCAGTAGCCCAAGACGGTTTCAGTATGCAGTTCCGCGCCGATACCTCGGCGCAATGATTCCTTTTGAGTATTGGCGTACCAAGCTTTGCCTGCATTGACGAAGAAATTCCCGTGTAGCTGGTGCACACCTACAGGCGGCGACATGGCACCGTATTCGAAGCGGTGGATGGGGAAGCGCCATTCTGCTGAGAACAATTCGACGCGATCCCCACGCAAACCAATCAAACCCTCGGGATAGCCACGTAGCGAAAAATGTCGTTGGTTGAACAAGGATTCTGTAGGCAACGCCAGGGGTGGAGCGCTTGGCTCGCCGCCAGTCCCACCTAGACGAAACGCACGTGGAGCTTCTTGGCTAGTGCCACCGAGTGCGCGTAACGCAAGTACATGCTGCCCCGGCAAGCTCAGATATTCGCGCCAATCGAGCAATGCGACCGCGCCGGAATAATCGCTCTCTAATGCGTCGCTGCTTTCGTAACTAAAATGCACGCGGCGGCCGTCACTGGTGCTGATGGATCGCGGATAGCGGTGCGCGCTGTTATATGTCACGCCTAGCCCGACAATAGCATCGGTTTGAGCAGGTAAGCGATGGCTAATGATCTTAGCGTCATGTTCCTGATTGTAAATAATGGCGGTGTGCAGGCCCCACTGGCTGTCCAGAGAAAGCAACGGAAACACCGCTTCGGCTGCGGCGGCGTCTGAAAAGCGAATCAATGCCACAGCGTTGCTATCGTCGAGGTAATCCAGCGGGGTGCGTGTGGCATGTAGCTTTAAAGTTGGATTCCAACGGTCGTACACGTAAGTTAAATCTCCCAGAAGCCAACGATTTTTGAAATCAAATGCAGCCTGCAACGAATAATCATGTCGCGCCAACGCATCACCTCCGCCGGTGAAGATGCCTAATTCAGTACGTTGCTTGGTGACGGACCAATAGGGAAACCACCACTTCGGTTTGACCGTTGACCAGGGTGAATAATCTGTAGCGGAATAACGGGTGCTTGCGGCGGTGGATGCAATAGTTGTCGGGCGAGCTGGGGACGGCGAGAGTGCTTGACCCGTGTCTGTAGTGATGCCGAGGTCAATTTTAAAAATGTCGTAACCTGTCGCCGTGACGCCGGAATAATATAGTGTCGATTGATCCACGCTCAGGCTTGGGTGAAAAGCACCACCACGCACGTGCGTGAGTGCAGCCACGGCGCGCGTGGACAAATTCATTCGCTGGATGTTGTACACGCCGGCGTAGTCGGCGCTGTATAGCACGCTGTTACCATCGGGGGTAAAAATGGCATGGGCCTCGATGGCCGTGTCGTCAGTAAGTTTGTTCCAGGAGCGTGTCTTGACATCAAACAGTTGGATATCCCATTGTCCCGCATCCCACACAGCGGCGACGATGCGCGACCCATCGGGCGACCAGTGCGGCTCACCGATCACTTGATTTTCTGTACCTTGCCACAACACGTCCAGCAGCGTGCCATTGATGTCTAGCAGATGCAGAGCACTGTTGCCCAGTTTGTTTTGCACAGCAAGAATTTGATCCCCGGAGGGACGCCAGGTTGCAAACCGATAACGCTGACCGACCGTGAGGCGACGCACTGAATAAGTGTCAAGCTCGATATGATAGATGTCAGAGTAGTAGTTGGTGTTACGTACCGTATCGAGTTGTGATATCAAAATTCCGGCACGCGGATGAATATCAAAACTGCCCTCATTGATGCGCGCGACACTGCGCGGCGTATCGCTACCCGCCGGAATGCGCATTAGCTGTGTATGACTTTCGAAGTCATCCCGCACGTAATAAACATCGCCGTTCGGCATTACGATGGGGTGCTGTGTGTAGTAGCCGTCATGCGTCAGTTGGGTGCCTTCACGGATGCCCGGTGCAGCGATATGTTCAATCTGCGGTTGAAATTGTTCGCGGAGGTAAACCCCAAACTCTGACCAAAGTTGGTCCATGTCTTTACCAAGAATCCTTCTGCTGGTTCCTGTCACGCGAAACGGGATGATGTTGCGGCTGTACGATGCAATCCAGGCGCGTAACTTGTCGGGGCCATATTTGTTCTGAACAAATTGCATGAAATACACGCCGTACAGGTAACGTGTGGTGCCAGCAGGCCAAGTTACAACTGGCTGATTTGCTTGGCGCAGCGGTTTGATACCGTTTGCCACCTCCAGGCGCATCAGCATCTGAAACATGGAACTTTGCCCCCGTCCGGTGCCTTGCGATAAGTCGGTTTCCAAAAATGTGGCCAGCCCTTCAATCGGCCAGCCCGGTTGCAACAGATTGGGAAATAACCAAGGAAAAAAGCGACCGAACACATTGCGCATGACGTTTGCCGGCCCGGCGACCTTATCCAGATGCAGTGCGTGCGTATATTCGTGGGTGATCAGGTAATCAAGCCAGTTGCCGTAGTCTTCCAACGTGTCGACGTCGTCAGGTGGCGTGACGATGATCACCATTTCGTTGTTCGGTGTCGGTGTGGTGGAGCCGTTGCTGAAATCCATACGATCAGTCAATACCAGCTCCGTCGGCTGTTCGGGTGTCCATGCAAAAAACGGCTGCAAGCGTTCATGCGCACGCTCCGCGATGTTTGCAACCCGTTGCGCGAGCGCGTCTTCGTCGTCGTGAAAATGGATATTGAAGTGCGCGGTGTGCAAAGTTTGCCAACGCAGTGCCGGATCGTAAGAAAACGCGGCGTGCGCTGCGTTAACCATAAAGCAGCACATCGAGACCAAGAGGATAGCGCCGCGCAAGTGTCAGAGGTTCTTTGTATAGACTTGCGAGCGGCGCTGGTAGTTGTACAACGCTTGCTTTTTTACTGGCAATGCCGCGATGTCCGCACGTTCAAAGCCGCGCTCGATAAACCAATGCGCGGTTTGGGTGGTTAGCACGAACAGACGTTTCACCCCGATTTTTTTTGCGCGGCGTTCGAGGTAAGAAAGTAACGCCTGACCTCGTCCGCCGTCACGATAGTCGGGATGTATGGCTAAGCCTGCTAGCTCACCAAGGCCGTCATTGAGATAGGGGTAAAGCGCCGCGCAACCGATGATCATGCCGTCGCGTTCCACCACACTGAATTGATCAATCTCGGTTTCCAGAAGTTCGCGCGAACGTCGTACCAAAATCCCCTCGGCTTCCATCGGCGTGATTAATTCCAGAATACCGCCGACGTCGTCGATAGTGGCTTGACGCATTCCTTCAAACACATCGGCATTCACCAGACTGCCGATGCCGTCGCGGGTAAACAGTTCCAGCAGCAACGCACCATCGACACGCCGGTCGAGCACGTGCACGCGGCGAGTGCCGTTGTTACACACGCGTATCGCGCTTTTCAGCAGTGCAACGTCGTCTTCCAGCACCGAAGTTTTTGCGACCAGTGCCTGCTCCGCATCGTTAATAGACAATTCACGCAGCACCCGTTTACGCCGGTCACGCAAGCCAGGCGCCTCGACTAGACAAATAAGTTTTTCAGCTTTCAACGCAATGGCGGCCGAGGTCGCGACATCCAGCATGCCGAGATTGAATACTTCGCCGGTCGGTGAATATCCCAACGGCGACAGCAGCACGATGCTACCGTCATGCAGATAACGTTGCAGAGCTTCGGCGTCGACGCGACGTACTTCGCCGGTGTGCCCGTAGTCCACCCCGTCACGTATACCTAACGGGCGCGCCGCTACAAAATTGCCAGAGGCAACACGAATGCGCGCACCGGCCATGGGCGAGTTTGCCAGGCCCATCGACATCAAAGCCTCGATCTCGACTTTAACGCTGCCCACTGCCTCTTTGACGCAGTTCAGGGCAATCGCGTCAGTTACACGCAATTGATTTACGTAGAGCCATTCCGCGCCACGTTCGCGCAGACGTTGTTCGATTTGCGGACGCGCGCCGTGCACCAGCACCAAACGAATTCCCAAGCTGTTGAGCAACGCGATGTCATGAATCAGATGCGGAAAACGCGCATCGGCGACCGCGTCGCCGTCGAACGAAATGACGAACGTCTTGCCACGAAACGCATTGATGTAGGGCGCAGAATTGCGGAACCAAGGTACGAATAGAGAATTGTTTTTTTCACTGCCCACGGGTGGACTCGTTGCGTTAGGTGAGAAAATACCGCCGTGCAAATTGCCGAGCTAGCATTCTACATGATGCTGCGCGATACGCAGAAAAATCAGGCGGGTACGTTTCAGATGAACGCGATGACCGCATCACCCGCGCGTGGCTCGCTTGTAAAATACCTTATTCTTTTGCTAGAGTACTTCGCGTTGCTTGTGCGCATTCCGCATAAACAACAGTATCAAGGGTCTGTTTAGTTCTGGGTGAAACAAGGGGAGATGAGAGTCATGTTAGAGCAGAAATTTACGGCAATTCTGGGTTTTCTGGCGATCGCTATTACTGTTATTTTGATTATCGCCCACGCGGCCACAGGCAAAAGCGTATTGTAATAAAATATAAATTCTTAAACTTTCTCGGTTTGTCGGGTTACGACTTCGTACAAATCGAGACTATTTTTCTCTTGCTTCCGTGTTCCTTCACAGTGATCGTAGCTGATACTTGTCCCGGCCGTTTCACCGACTCGCTACTTGTTTAACACCCTTGGATTAAACGCGCGGTGTTAGCATGTCGTGCAGTGTATTCACACTCACGATAAGGTGGATATTGATCATGTTGTCACTCGAACAAGCACAGGCCGCGATTCGCGAACGCATTACGCAAGCTCAGCGCACGCAAACGATCACGCTAGACCACGCAGTCGGGCGTACGCTCGCGCGGGCGCCGGTCGCCGTGGTGGACAATCCCGCATTCGATAATTCCGCGATGGATGGTTATGCCTTTAACGCCGCCGATTTAGCGCGTGCGCAAGGCACATTGCCAGTGCAGGGCGAGTCGAGTTGTGGCAGCGCGCCTGGAATGTTGACTCCCGGCACCACCATGCGCATTTTCACCGGCGCTCCCATCCCCAACGGCGCCGACAGCATCGCGATTCAAGAGGTCGTGCAGGTGCAAGGCGGCGTAGCAACATTTCCCGCTGCGACAAAAATCGAGGATTTTATTCGGCGTCGCGGCGAAGACTTTCGCCGTGGCGAAGCGCTGTACCCAGTGGGTCGCCGCATCACGCCGATGGATATCGCGTTGCTGGCGGCCGCCGGTGTGAGCCAGGTTGAAGTGTTTGCCAAACCCACGGTGCTGGTGGTCGCCACCGGCGACGAATTGGTGCCGCCAGGGTCAGCGTTGCGGGCCGGGCAGATTTACGAGTCCAATCGTGCCGCGACCATCGCGCAGTTAAGCCAGTTAGGCGCGGAAGTCATCGATGGCGGCATTGTCAAAGACAACGCGGCAACCTTGCACAGCGTGCTGGCCGGTGCGGCGGATTACGATTTCGTCATCACCAGCGGCGGCGCTTCGGTGGGCGA
>JANMQQ010000008.1:0-15297 GCA_031370545.1 Gammaproteobacteria bacterium | reverse complement strand
ATGCCACGTGGTTTAACACAGCGCTTGCATGCGAACGGCAGTTATTCGGATGGCAGCACACGGGACATCACCGACAAGGTTTTGTGGAGCTCCTCCAATCCCTCGGTGGCGCGAGTGGAAACCTACCCTGCCGATCCGAATGTGACCAACCTGGCGGGTACGGTCTCGACCAATTTCCCGCTGAGCGTTGTGGGTGGCGCGGTGATCACGGCCCAATTTCAGACCCTTTCGGCCAGCGCAGTGGTGACAGTCACGCCACCAGCGCCGCAGAGTATCAAGATTTCACCAGCGAGCGTCTCTTTGACTCCAGGCGCTACGCAGCAGTTGTCCATGGAAGTCATCTATACCGATGGTAGTGGGGCTACAAATGTTTTGGGAGCGGTGTGGACTTCATCGAACGCTGCGGTGGTGCAAGTCGACGGCGCCGGGCTGCTGACCGCGCTGGCATCGGGGCAGGCGGTAATTGGCGTCAGTCATTCGGAGTTGCCGGGATTGTCGGCGTCCGCGAATATGGTCGTGCGCATGGTCGGCGTCGATCACACCCAGATCTCTGGCCCATGCGCTAGTTGCCATGATGGGAGCCTTGCAACGGGCAAATATGCAGCACACAGCGCGACTACTAATCTGTGCGAGTTATGTCATACCAGCACGACGTCGTGGACGGTCGCGCAGGTCGATCACACCCAGGTGCTTGAAACGTGTGCATGTTGCCACGATGGCTCCGGGTTACGCGCACGGTACGGCAAGCCCGCAAAGCATATAGCGACCGCAGCAGCCTGCGATACCTGCCACATCAGTACGCTATCGTGGTTGGTCGTGAAGTAACTCGATCGTAGTCAACTTTTAGCGCACCGGGACGTGCGCGTTGGTAGCGGTGCTCTCGCTGAGGGTGCCGCTTTTTTTTTGGGTTCAATAAGCACGCGTCGCGAACTGGGAGCGCGGGCCTCCAGCCCGCCAGACATTGAATCAGGCGGCCAAGATGGCCGCGTTCCAATCGCGCAACACCGTGGTCGAGCAAATGTGAATTTCTGCCGATACATCCGGGGTGGCAATACCTCGAACAAAAGGCGGCGAATGCGTTCCTTGATCATTGAAAACTTCGACCACTTTCTGTGTGGCGTACTGTTCCTGGCGCGCAGCGGCGATATTGTCACAACCTGGCTCGCAACGCCGACGATGCGCCTGGAGGCCAATCCGGTCGCAAAAAAGCTCGGCTGGATTTACGCGGTAGCGACGATTTTTACGTGTTTTACCGCGTATTTCTATGAGCCACTGGCGCTTGCGTTGCTGGGCATTTCGCTGTGTGTGTGCGCTTCGAACGCGAGCAAACTTTGGATGTTGCGCACGCTGGGCGAAGAGGAGTACCTCGCGCTCCAGGTTTCGACATTGCGTCGCAGTGGCTTGGCAAAAGCATTGCTCTACAACTGCCTGCCAGCGGTTTTTTACGTGGCACTGGGCTTGATCATGCGCTTTGTGGACGGGGAACCAGTCACCTGGGGCTATCACTTGGGTACCGGCGTATTTGCATTCGGTATCGCGATCTTGGTGTTTTATCCGCGCAAGTTCTATCGGTTGTATAAAGAAAGCTCACTCACGCTCTGAGCGCGGCGCTTGCTTCAGAACTGCGCGCGCCGGTACGGATCATCCTTAAACCACTCGGTTAAAAACAACATCACGGCGCGGATGCGGGTGTTGAAACGCACGTCGTGGTGACACACCACCCAAAACTCCAGCGGTGGAAGCGGAGCATTGTCGAGAACGCGCACCAGCTCCTGCCAGTGTTCGGCCAAACGTACATGTGTAACGACAATGCCCGCGCCAGCTCGCAGCAAGTTTATTTGGGTAAGCAGGTGGTCGGTGCGCAACGCGAAATTGCCGCGCACAAATTGATAACCCAGCTTGGCTGCACCTTCGATAAAATCGGTGTTTTCGTCAAAGCCGACCAAACCATGTTGCTGAAGCTCAGCAAAGGTGGTCGGTGTGCCATGTTTTTGCAAATAGTCGGCACGGGCAAAGAAGCCCAATTCGATATCCGGTAAACGTCGCGCAACCAAATCGGGTTGGGTGGGCTGAAACATGCGTAGCGCAATGTCGGCTTCACGCTTACTCAGGCTGCTGGCGCGGTTGGAGATCACGATCTCGACAGATACTCCGGGGTGCTGTTCGCGCAATGCCGCAAGCGCGGGGGGCAGCAGATACATGCCGACAATTTCGTTGGCGCTGATGCGCACATCGCCGTGCACTTCCACCGATAATCCTGATGCCTGCCGGGCAAACTGATCTGCCGCGTCGTCCATGCGCGTGGCGGACTCCATCAGCGCTTGTCCCGCCTCGGTCAGTTGCAATCCTTGCGTGGTGCGTTTGAAAAGATTCAGCCCAGTGGAGCTCTCGAGGGCTTGCACATCGCGGCTCACGGTTGGCTGCGAAACGCCTAACGCACGAGCCGCCGCCGACAAGCTGCCGGTGCGCGCTACAGCGAGAAACGAGCGGATCAATGCCCAGTCATAGTTATTCATTTTTGCATGCTGCCCATCCACCCTTGGCCGTAGTGTAAGCGTCGGCGCATAGCCAAACTATCCCTGAAGCACATTTGGACAACCAGGAGAGCAGCATGAAAACAGCTTTGGTAATGGGCATTACCGGTAGTTTCGGCGGACACGTGGCGCGGGCATTAACACAGCAGGGTTGGACGATTCGCGCGTTAATGCGTGATCCGATGAAAGTGCCCACGGAATTTTCTGGCGCAGGGGTGTTTAAGGGCGATGCTGCGGATATCGACAGTGTGCGTGCGGCCGCGCAGGGAGTGGATCTTATTATCTACGGTGTGAATCCGCCCTATTGCGAGTGGGCGACCAGCGTCGTGCCGTGGCTTGACAATGCTGCAACGGTGGCCGAGGAGCTCGGCATAACCGTGGTATTCCCCGGTAACGTTTACATTTTTAATCCGGAAGACGGGCCGGAGTTTGACGAAACTGCGCGGGCCCATCCGGTCAATGCAAAAGGCAAGCTGCGTCAGACGATGGAGGAACGGTTGCAGCGTGCTGCACAGCACGGCGCGCGTGTCATCATCGTACGGGCTGGGGATTTTATCGCTGCGGGAGCTAAAAGCGCTTGGATGCAAGCGCTGATCAAGCGCACTAAAACCGGCTATGCGCTGAGCGCGCCAGCAGAGCGCAGCTTGACACATAGCTGGGCCTATCTGCCGGACTTGGCGCGCAGCGTCGCGGCCTTGGTGGAGCAGCGGAATACGCTACCGCCCTTCAGCGTGTTCCATTTTCGAGGTTACCGACTCAGCTTTAATGAACTCGCGGATGCCATCCGTATTGCGACCGAGTTGCCGGTGGTGCTGAAAGCATTTCCATGGTGGTTGATGCGTCTGGCGACGCCGTTCTCGACATTTGTGCGCTCACTGTTTGAGATGCGTTATTTGTGGGAGCACGAGCTTAATTTGTCGGACCAGAAATTACGTGCGACCTTGCGGTCGCCCGTAGCATCCACACCGGTTGGGCAAGCGTTACTGGAGAGCGGGTTGATTTCAAAAGCGGAGCCACGATCAAGATGAACAACTCACCTCCACATGGCTCGCGCCTTCCGGCGCAGGCGCAGCATAGTGTGGAAATTGCAGATGCTCATCAAAGGGCGCATGCAACACGCCAAGGAGTTGGTCGATTTCGGCATAGTCACCGTGCTGCGCTTTTTCAATGGCGATTTGTGCCAGGTAGTTGCGCAGCACGATTTTTGGATTGGTACGCAGCATCGTGGTGTGACGCACTTCATCGGCGGGCGCATGATCGTGCACGTGGGTGCGATAATCCGTCAGCCAATGATCAAAACGTTCGCGGTCGATGAACATGTCGCGCAACGTAGTGGCCGGTTGATCGTTGTTGCACTTAATCCGACACAGCGCGCGGAACAACTGCGTGTAATCAGTTTGGCTCTGCTGCATGTGCGCAAGCAGGGATTCGGTGAGCTGTAGTACGCGGTCATCCGCCTGTTCAAAGCCGAGCTTAGCGGCCATCAGTCGGTGATAGTGTGCGGTGTAAATTGCCTGATAGCCTTCCAACGCGGCTTTGGCCGCCTCGACTTCGATCAGCGGCAAGAGTGCCTGGGCAAGACAACTGAGATTAAACAGCCCGACACGTGGTTGCTGGTCATATGCATAACGGCCTCGGTTATCCGAATGATTGCAGATGAAGCTCGGATCATAACTTTCCAGAAAGCCAAAGGGGCCATAGTCGAGCGTCAGGCCAAGTATCGACATATTGTCTGAATTCATCACGCCGTGACAAAAGCCCACCGCCTGCCATTGTGCGATCAAGCGCGCGGTACGCTCGATTACGGTATGTAGTAAGGCCAGATAGCGATCCGGTTGATCGGCAAGTTCCGGGTAGTGATGTTGGATGACATAGTCGGACAAGGTGCGTGTATGGTCATGCTGATCGCGATAGAAAAAAATTTCGAACGAACCAAAACGCACATGCGAAGGCGCCAGGCGCGTGATAACGGCGCCAGTCTCGACAGTTTCTCGATACACTTCGTCGCGGCTACCGACCAGACACAGCGCGCGGGTAGTGGGAATTCCCAAGCCATGCATCGCTTCGCTGCACAGGTATTCACGGATGCTGGAACGCAACACCGCGCGGCCATCACCCTGCCGCGAATACGGCGTCTGGCCGCTGCCCTTGAGTTGGATTTCCCACGCTTCATTTCGAGTGTTGACAATTTCACCCAGCAGGATCGCGCGTCCATCGCCCAGTTGCGGCACGTAGTGACCAAACTGGTGGCCGGAGTAAAGCATGGCGAGCGGGTCAGCGCCGGGCAGCGGATATTTGCCGCTAAATGCAGCAGCAAAGCGCGGGTCGTGTTGCACCTTCGGATCAAGATCAAGCAACTCGGCAGCGCGCGTGTTGAAATGAATCAGCCGCGCCTGCGTCTCAAACGGTGTGGGCAAGACGCGCGAATAAAAATCACCCGGCAAGGTCGCGAAGGAATTGCGGAATGGTAATGCGTCCAACGAAAATGTCATGTGATGAACTCTCAAGACAGCTACCGCATTATGACTCGGCGCGCGTAACGAAGTGCCAAACAATGTTCTCAAGGAAAGCTCGTGAAACAATTTGCTCCGTCATGTGACCACAATAAAGACGAGATTATTGCCGTGTTGCAGGGCGTGTTACCGCCGTCTGGAATGGTGCTGGAAATCGGCAGCGGCACCGGCCAGCACGCTGCGTACTTTGCAGCGCACCTGCCGCAGGTCGTTTGGCAGCCCACCGATTTGCAGCCGAACTTGCCGAGTATTTGTGCGTGGTGTGACGAGGCGAAGCTGGCCAATGTACGCGCACCACTGGAGCTTGACTTATTGTCCGGGCATTGGCCAATTGAATCGGCCCACGCCGTGGTCTGTATCAATACGACACACATCGTCTCGTGGCCAGGTGTTGAAAATTTATTCGCTGGAGTCGGCCGGATATTAGCGCCGGGCGGAGTGATGTATGTCTACGGGGCGTATCGCTATGCGATACGCCCGCTTGAACCCAGCAACGAGGAATTTGATCGCTGGCTTAAAGCGCGCGATCCAGTGTCTGGTGTGCGCGACTTCGAGGCAGTGAACGCGCTCGCGCAACGCAACGGTCTGCAATTGACCGAAGACCGCGCCATGCCGGGGAATAATCGTTCGATCTGGTGGATGAAAGCCGCGCCTTGACTGATGTCAGAGTGAGCCGAAAAATTCCTAAAAAATGCTAACACTACGGAAAAACCACCCACACGTTTCCGTATTGAGACAATTTTTATTGCGGGAATAACGCACTGCAAAGTCGCCAAGAAATAACTAAATCAACACTGGCACCTAGCCCGGACACCAACTATATTCATGCGGTCCCCGCACCGAAGAAAATAACAATAATGCTCCCCGCCAAACTCACCCGTCCGCAAGTGTCACGCGCTTTGGCACGCACGCGCCTCTACCAGCATCTGGATCGCGCCCGCGCCTGCCCGGTGGTCTGGGTCACCGGCCCGCCCGGCGCGGGCAAAACCACCTTGGTCAGCAGCTATCTCGATGCGCGAGATCTCAAGGGTATCTGGTACCAAGTGGACGCGGGCGACGACGACCCTGCCACCTTCTTTCACTATATGAGCATTGCCGCGCGCCGGGCCGCGCCGCGTTATCGCACCCCGTTGCCGGCATTCACGGCCGAACACCGGCCGGGGCTGGGCGTCTTCGCGCGGCGCTATTTCGAAGCGCTGTGCAGCCGCTTGAAAGCTCCTGCGGTGCTGGTGCTTGACAACTACCAGGAGGTGATTGCCGATTCCGTTTTTCACGCGATTATTGCCGAGGCCGTTGCGGTGCTGCCGAAAGAGGTGTGCCTGCTGGTGCTCAGCCGCGCCGAACCGCCGCCTGCATTCGCGCGGCTGCGCGCCAACGGCGTGCTCGCGCCATTGGAAAATAACGAACTCAAACTCACCCTCGACGAAGCGCGTGCCATGGTCCGGCTACGCGACCCACGCAAACTCGACGCGACCGCACTCCAGCGTCTACACCAACGTGCTCACGGCTGGACGGCGGGGCTGGTGTTGTTATTGGAGCGGCCTGAACTTGAAGCGCCCACGCTTCCCGCTGCCGCCGGGCATCAAGTCCTGTTCGATTACTTCGCCACCGAAATTTTCCACAAGCTCGACCCCACGACCCAAGCCGTGCTGTGCCTGACCGCGCTGTTGCCGACCGCCCATGTTGCGCTCGCCGAACAGCTCACGCGTGAACCTGACACCGGGCGCATCCTGGCCGACCTTTACCGGCGCAATTATTTTATCGTCAAGCACGGGCACGGCGAAGTTTATCAATTTCATCCCTTGTTCCATGAGTTCCTGTTGCATCGCGCCAGCGAAGTGTATTCGACCCTCCAACTCAACGCGCTGCGTGGCCAGGCGGCGACGTTGCTCGAAGCGGCGGGCGACACCGAGGCGGCAGCGGAGCTGTGGCGTACGGCATCGGATTGGGTTGCGCTGGTAACACACATCTTGAAACACGCCCCGGTGCTGGCTGTGCAAGCGCGTTTTCAAATACTCGAAACCTGGCTGCACGCCTTACCGAGCGAAGCGTTAGATAGCACGCCGTGGTTGCGTTACTGGTTCGGCGTCTGCCGCATGCAGTTCAACCTGCTGGAGGCGCAAGCTCATTTCGAGCGGGCCTATGCCGCGTTTGCACGCGCCGACGAAGCGGCAGGTTTGTATCTCGCTTGGTCGGGCGTGGTCGGGTGTATTCATATGGCGTGGCGCGATTTTGCATCGTTAACCCCGTGGCTAGTGGCGCTCGAAGATTTGCGTCGCCGCCACCCGCCGTGGCCCTCACCCGAAATCGAGTTGCGCGTGGTGGTCGGCGCTGTGATTGGGTATTGCGGGCATCGCCCCGATCACCCTGACCTGCGGCCGTGGCTCGCGCACGCGCAGCGCCTGATCGGTTCCTCGACGGATGTCGTGCTGCGTATCCAGCTTGCGAGCCATGTGGCGACTGCGCTCTATTGGCTGGGTGAGTACGCGCAGGCCCGATGGCTCATCGACTCGCTGGACTCGGCCAGCAAGGCAGTTAAAAACATGCCGATCACCCAAGTGTGGTGGGACGCTGCAACGATGATTTGTTACTGGCATCAGCTGACGCCGCGCCTGGCATTACAGCGCTGCGAACAGGCGTTGGCCTCCACCAAGGCTTCCGGTGTGCAGATCGTGGATCAGTTTCTTTATGCGCAGGCCGTGTATGCGGCGCTGATCGGCGGCGATTTGCCCACGGCGGAAAAATGCATGCAAACCTTGCATGCCTTATTGCCACCTCACAGCCCGCTCTCGCAAGGACACTATCGGCACCTGCAGGCACTGACTGACCTGTACGCCGGGCGCTACACCGCCGCCGTTGAGCACTCGCGCCAAGCGCTAGCTCTGACGCAGGCCGCCGCCATGCCATTCGGCGTTTCCAACTGCCATTTCGGTCTGGCGCTGACGTTGCTCGAAATCGGCGCAGCGGGCCAAGCGCAAGAACATATTCACGCGGCGCGAGCCATCGGCGTGAGCATGGGCAGCCGCGCGATTGAATTCTGGTGCAGCGCCCACGAAGCCTACGCGGCGTTCAAGCAGGGCGACGCGCAGGTGGGGCAGGTATTGCTGGCGCGCGCCCTGGCGCTGAGCCGGGAGATAGGCGGCGTGCCCATGATCTGGTGGCCACGCCCGCAGATCGCCCGGCTTTATGCCCGTGCCCTGGAACACGCGATTGAAGTCGAGCACGTCTGCGACCTGATTCGCCGACTCGACCTCGCACCACCCGAGGGTCCGGTGCTCGACACTTGGCCCTTCAAGCTCAAGATTTATACCCTCGGCCGCTTCGGTGTGGTCATCGACGGCCGGCCCTTGATGTTCGCGGGCAAGACACAAAAAAAACCGCTGGAACTGCTCAAGGGGCTCATCGCGCTGGGCGGGCGCGAGGTGCGCGAAGACAAACTCGCGCGCGCACTCTGGCCTGCCGCCGAGGATGCGCCGCAAGCGCTGGCCACCACCGTGCATCGTTTGCGCAAGCTCATCGGCGAACACGCCATCGAGCGCGGCGAAGGCTGCCTCACGTTGAATCCGCGTTATTGCTGGGTAGATGTCTGGGCCTTTGAGCGGCAGTTGGCCCAGCTCGATCAGGCGTGCCGGGAACGCCAACACGCTGAAATTGCGCCTCAGATCGAGCGTCTGTTCGCCCGTTATGGCAGCGGCTTTCTGGCCGCCGAGAGCGACGCTTCCTGGGCTTTGCTCGCGCGCGAGCGCTTGCGCAGCAAACTGCTACGCCAGTTCGAGACCGTGGCCGATGTGCTTGCACAAACCCAGCAGCATGACGCCGCCATCGGCTGCTATCGCAAAGCGCTGGAAATCGAACCGCTGGCCGAAGGGCTCTATTGCGGTCTCATGCAATGCTATGCCGTCACCGGCCGCAACGCAGAGGCCTTGTCCACCTATGAACGTTGCCGCCGGATTTTGAGCGAGCAACTCGGTGTCACGCCCTCCCCCCGCGCCGCAGCGCTCGCCCGACAATGCAAGTGATTATTCACGCTTAGCATTTCCCATCCGTACCTGATCTGTAATGCGTCCCTGCTTAAGCTCGCGTTGCTCGTAACGTGAGGAGAAACAAAACAGTGGTTTGTTGCTGCACACGAAACGAGCATGTGTCCATCCATCAACATTTAACTCAAAGGGTAAATCAAATGAAGAATATTAAGTTAGGTCTCACCCTCGCTGCCTTCGGGTTTGTTTGCCCTGGGCTTGCATCCGCTGCAGTGATATCAACAAATCTCGACGTCACGGCAAGGGTGCAAGCGGCATGCGATAGCATCAGTACGACACCGGTGAATTTCGGTCTATATAGCAACGCCATTACCAATGCTGACGGCGCTGTCTCTCTGAATTGCCTGGAAGGTACCCCATATGCGATCGGGCTGCATGGAGGAAGCAATTTCGACGTGGTCTCGCAAAGAGCCCGGATGACGTCACTCACCGCGACCGGTGTCGTCAGCTATCGTCTCTATAAAGATGCGGCCCGGACTGATCTATGGGGCAAGTGCAATAGTCTTATATGCTTGGAACCCACTGTAGTGAAGGCTACGGGCAGCGGAGCAATTCAGACCTTCACTGTTTTTGGGCAGGCCTTTGCACCTGATATTTTCAATCCCGCTCCCCAGCCTGGCATTTTTTCGGATGTCGTTCTGGTGGAGGTAAGTTTCTAAAACGAGCTTCTCTGTAAGCCTTGACCAAATGGGCGCGTGGGGAGGTTACTCACGCGCTTCTTGTTAAAAAGATATTTTGTTTTGTAATTAGGAGGGTGGATGTTTGCGAACACCTGCGTCATCCGATTTTGTCTCGCCCTGTGTCTAGCCTTTGCTTCTGGCACCGCTGTGGCGGGCTCGTTCAAGGTCGTGCCGATCAAGCTCTTCTTCGACATCAAGGCTAAGTCGGCCGTGTTACGCGTCAGCAATCAGGACCAAGAAAAGGCGACGCTCCAATTGGAAGCGCTTGAGTGGACCCAGAATGATCAGGGAGTGGATCAGTACGCGCCGACCCAGGACATCGTCTTTTTTCCGAAGATTATGAGCTTGGAGAAGGGCGAGGAGAAGACCGTGCGAGTCGGCTATCGGGGCGCGCCTGAAAAGAAGGAGAAGACTTACCGGCTTTTTCTGCAGGAGCTGCCCGTGTCGAAGCCCGGGGAAATCGCGGTCAAGACGGTTCTGCGGTTGGGGGTGCCGATCTTTATCGAACCCAGCGAGCCGCATCGAAAAAGTATCATCGACAAGGTGGAAGTGCAGGCAGGCGCGATTGGGGTCACGGTAAAAAATACCGGCAATCAACACGTGCTGGTCAGTAAGGTTAAGGCTTCCGCTCGCGGCGCGGCGGATGCCGAGACGTTTTCCAAAGAGGTCAACGGGTGGTATGTGTTGCCGGGCGCATCGAAAATTTTTTATGTCGACTTGCCCAGGGAGGCCTGCGAAAAATCAAACACCGTCAAGGTGGCGATCAAGCTGGAGCCGCAGGCTGACATGGCTGCGGAATCAGAGGTGAACTCCTCTAAATGTCACGATCAGGCACAAGACAAACAGGAGCCCGTCAAAAAGGCGGAGCCCATCCCCAACCCAGGCTGACCACGTGAAAAGCACGCCGGGTACGGCACGACGGTACCTCGTTCTGGTAGCCATGCTTCTTATCCAGGCCGTCTCATACGCCAACGATGCGGCGATCATGAAGGTCTTCCTCAATGAAGAGGAAAAAGGCGACGTTTTTCTGGTCGTGACTTCGGCGGGTGACGTGTTGGTTTCCCCCGGCGATCTCAAGGAGCTGGGTTTTAGAGAGGCGCCTGCCGGGCAAATCGAGCAGGGCAGGTATGTGTCGCTCGTATCTCTTGCGCCCGCTGTTCGTTTCTCGGTCGAGGAGGGGACTTCGTCGCTGCATATTATTGCCGACCCCGGGCTCCTTAAAAAAACGCGCATTGACTTCGCTTATCGAGAGGCGAAAAACGTGTCTCGTAGCGGCGATAACGCCGGATTTCTGAATTACGGGTTTTATTACAGCGGCAGCGGCACGGACGCTTCGTCATTCAATGTGCCGCTGGAGCTCGGGGTCAACGTCGATGGCGTGCTCGGGTTTTCCAGCTTTTCGTATGCACGCACCCGGACAGAAGAAACATCAGTTCGGTTGCTCAGCAATATCACGGCGGACAGCCCGGAGCACAACCGTCGTCTGGTTCTGGGAGATTTCTTTGCCGTTTCCGGCCCGCTGGGAAGCGGCGGATTGTTTGGGGGCGTGAGCGTGTCGAAAAATTTTTCCACGACGCCATATCTCATCCGGTTTCCAGGTCTTGACGTATCCGGGCTGGTGCAGACGCCGTCGGAGGCGCGTATTTACATCAACGATGCGTTGGTCCGGAGCGAACGTTTGAGTCCGGGAGAGTTTGAGTTGCTGAACCTGAGCACCGCTGCGGGCGCTGGCCACATGACTCTGGTACTCCGGGATGCCGCTGGGCACGAGCAAACGCAGGTGACGCCGTTTCACATCTCCGCGAAACTCCTGAAGCCGGGCCTTCAGGATTACAGTTACAACTTTGGATTTCGACGCGCGGGGTTAGGGCAGGAAAGTTTCCGCTACCAAGCACCGGCCTTCCTGGCGGGCCATCGCTTGGGTGTTTCGAAATCGTTTACGGCCGGTGTCGGCACGGAGGCCGATCATCACCTCATTAACATTGCCCCTACTGCAACTTTTCTTTTGCCCTGGGCCAGCCAGGTTGACGCCACCCTCGCCTTCAGCTCGGAGCAGGGAAATCCGGGCCTCGGCGGCCTCGTGAACTATTTTCATGTCGGTCGAAAATTTGCGGCGGGGTTTTCAGCGCAGAAGTTATCACGCAATTATTCAAATCTTGCGCTGCGCGATCTTCCCGATAAACCAAGATTGCAAATGACGGCCAGCGTAAGCCTTCACCATCCGCAAGCGGGTGCGGTTTCCCTCGCCTTCTCGCAGACGGAGACGCACCAGGGCCAGGAAAGCAAGACCGCCACTGCTTATTACAGCCGGGCGCTGTCGAAGGATATTTTTTTTTACGTGTCTCTCTATCGAAGCGCGGTGGATCAAACCACTCATGGCGTATTTGCGGGCCTTAGCCTCAATCTGGGTCAGCGGCGCAATGGGACGGCGGGATATCAGGTTCAGGATGATGCCGGTGTCAGCACACTCGCCCTGCAGCAAAGTCCCCCTTCAGGAATGGGTTCGGGCTACCGGCTTTACGCAAATCGCAGGCAAGCTGATCCGGAAAACCCGGAAGGCGGCGGATCGTTCCAATATAAAGGCTCGCGCGGTATTTATTCGGCGGGGTATCAGCATGGCGCAAGTCAAGACAATTATCTGTTGGGGCTGGCGGGGGGCGTCGCTGCCATTGATCATTCCCTGTATTTCACCCGGCCGATTACCGACAGCTTTGCGCTGGTTAGCGTGGGAGAACTCCAGGACGTGGGGGTTTATCACAGCAATCAATTGGTGGGGAAAACCGATAAGCGCGGCAAGATTCTGCTGCCGAATCTGGTTTCTTACTACGATAACAAGGTCTCGATTGATGATAGCGACATCCCAATCAACTACACCGTCCCGCAGATCGAGCGCTACGTGGTGCTGCCTTACCGGGGTGGCGGCATCGTTAAATTCGATGCGACCAAGCTGCGGAGTTTTGAAGGCCGCATGTTTTTCGTGACGAACGGTCAGAAACAATCCGCCGACTACGCGGGCCTGGAGATCAGGATCGGGGATAAGGTCATCGAAACGGTGGTGGGAAAGGGCGGCGAGTTTTATCTGGAGAACCTGCCCGTCGGCAGGTTACCGAGTCGCGTCTTTTCAAAAGGGCAAGAGTGTTCATTCGATTTGACCATACCGGACAGCAATGAGGCGATGGTTGATCTTGGCGAGGTGACATGTGAGACCCCATGAATTAATCAGCTTGCTTTTTTTCGCTTGCGCCGCTCAAACCGCTTGGGCTCAGGGTTGCAATATCGAGGTGACACCCGTGGCCTTCGGCACATATGACCCCTACCAGGCCGTGTCATTGGGCGCTACCGGGACCATTGAAGTCACCTGTACAACAGCAACGCCTTACATGATCAGGCTGGGCTCCGGACAAAACGCCCCCGATAGCACCCTAAGACAAATGCGCCACGTAGGTGGCGCAGGAACGCTTGTCTATAACCTGTATAGAAATGCAGCGGGCACAGAAATTTGGGGTGACGGTACCCATGCAACATTTAGCCAGCCTGGAACCGCACAGAAGACAGCCGATCACTTGATTGTCTATGGGCGTCTTCCTGGCAGGCAGAACGTGCGAGCGGGTGTTTATGCCGACGTGATAACGGTTACCGCAGAGTGGTAATCGCCACGCGTTAATCTTCGAGGAGGAATATGGACATTGAGAAAAATGAGGTAACTGATCGCCTGTCCCGCCGCAGCTTTTTATGGAGTATGGCGCTCGCCAGTGTGAAAGTTGAGTTGGGGTCACACAGAGTTGGATTCAAGAGTTGGGGTCAAGCTTGGAGTTGGGGTCATAGTTGGGGTTACGAGTTGGGGTCAGGCTTGTGTTATTGCATTATCGTGCACCCGTTGCAAGCCATGGAAAGTGCGGAGCACGCGGGCGAGTAGAGCGAGGTAGTCGCGTGGCGATGGGTGCAGAAGGAGCCACATAGTGACGTATAGTCATAGTGGCGCTCCCCAGCCGCAGGATGGCCGAGGGCGATGCCGTAGGAGCCTGACGTTGACAAATTCTCGAGGGAGACTCGGATGTCCTGGTTGCGTTTCGTGAGGAACGGTACAAATTTGTAGTCTTTTGTTGATTGGCTAGGGCCAGCACGCGTGGTCCAGCGGCCAATTCGATCGTGATTGTGTCGCCGATGACGATTGAAACTACGAGCATGACTTGGAGCTAGGTTAAGTTCCCGCTAAGCACGGGCGCATGTGCTGTATTCGTCGGTTAATACGAACGCGAAAGGGCAAAGAACTTTAGTGAGTGGTCGTTGCCCGACAATTGCACCGAAGCTGATTATTTCAACAAGCGGCGCCAGTCGTAATCCGGGTCGCCGAACACCAGGAAATGCGGATTCAGCAGCGTGTCGTGCACGTTATAGCGCAGCGGTTGAAGAGCCATGTCGGTGAATTTCCCGCCCGCTTCTTCGACAATGCATTGCGCGGCGGCGGTATCCCATTCGCAGGTCGGGCCGAAGCGCGGATAAATGTCAGCGGCACCCTCGGCAACCAGGCAGGATTTTAAGGCGCTGCCCATCGGTAAATATTTGTGCGGGCCGATTTGTGTCAAGAAGTGGCGCAATTCATCGCCGGTGTTATGTGACCGGCTGCCGGTGACGATCATCTGCGTGGCGGGTAAATAACGCTTGGCGTGAATAGGCTGGGGGCGCGCCTGCCCGACGGTTTTAAAAGCGCCGTGCCCGCGCATCGCGAAGTAACAGGTGTTGCCAACCGGCGCGTACACCACACCGAGCACCGCATCGCCCGCTTCGATCAGCGCGATGTTGACAGTAAACTCGCCGTTGCGTTTAACGAACTCGCGCGTGCCATCGAGTGGATCAACCAACCAAACGGAATTCCATTGCGCCCGGACGCTGTGCGCCGGAGCATCCTCTTCTTCTGACAGCGTGGGAATATCGGGGGTGAGTAATTTGAGTCCGGTGACGATGGTCTCGTTTGCAAGGCGATCCGCTTCGGTCACCGGTGACCGGTCATGTTTGTGATGCACACGAAAATCGGTGCCGTAGACCGCAAGAATCTGCTCGCCCGCTCTAATGGCAAGATTGATAACCGCAGTCAGCAACGCAGTGCGATCCGTAGTCATAGATTTTTCTTTTGCAGTAAGTCACGCACGATGAACAGCGCGGCGATGCTGCGCGCTTCAGTGCAATCTTGTTGTGCAAGCAGTTCCGGCAAACGATCCATTTGCCATGGGACGACTTCGATTTCTTCTGGTTCATCACCGGCGTTGCGTTGCGGATATAAATCCTGCGCGAGCACGATGTGAGTAACGTGATTGACGTAGCCCGGCGCGAGCGTGACCGAATGAATGTGTTGCAACTGATGCGCGCCGTAGCCGATTTCTTCCATGATTTCCCGGTTCGCTGCATCGACGGGCGACTCGCCGGTTTCGATCCGGCCTTTGGGTAGCGCAAGTTCGTAGCGATGCATGCCCGCAGCATATTCACGAATTAACAACACGGTGTGTGCGTCGAGCATCGGAACGATCAACAC
>JANMQQ010000460.1:0-7558 GCA_031370545.1 Gammaproteobacteria bacterium | reverse complement strand
CGAGCCTTCCTGCTCAATGTATTGATTGGTAGTTCGAGTCAACGCGCTACGAAATCCTGCAAGATGAGTTCCGCCGTCCTTCTGGGGAATGTTGTTGGTGAAGCAGAAGATATTTTCCTGGTAGGAATCATTCCACTGCATCGCGATCTCGACGACCACGTCATCGCGCTCGGTAATGCAGTAGAAAATATTTGAGGTCAGCGGAGTTTTATTTCGATTCAGATGTTCCACAAACGCACGAATACCGCCCTTGTATTCAAACTCGTCGTGTTTATCGGATCGCTCGTCGGCTAATACGATGCGAACACCTGGATTTAAAAACGACAGCTCGCGCATGCGCTTAGACAAAATGTCGTAGTGAAATTCGATATTGGTAAAAATTGTGGCGCTGGGCTTAAAGCGAACTTCGGTGCCGGTGCGATCAGTCGTGCTAGTCTCACGTAGAGGGTATTTTGGTACACCGAGGGAATACTCTTGCTCATAAATCTTGCCGCCGCGAAATATTCGCAAACGCAAATCTTCGGATAGCGCATTAACGACCGAAACGCCCACACCGTGCAATCCACCCGAAACTTTATATGAACGACTATCAAACTTACCGCCCGCATGCAGGATAGTCATAATAACTTCTGCAGCAGAGCGTCCCTCTTCCTTATGGATATCTACCGGGATGCCGCGTCCGTTATCAATAACAGTGACGGATGCGTCGGTATGTATTACAACGTTTATCTCGCTGCAATATCCACCCAGCGCTTCATCAATTGAATTATCTAGCACCTCAAAAACCATGTGGTGCAATCCGGTGCCATCATCAGTATCTCCGATGTACATGCCAGGGCGCTTACGTACAGCATCCAGCCCCTTTAGCACAGTAATATGCGAGGAATCGTAAGTGTTTTCTTGCACCATTAAATGACTCCTGAGGAGTTTAGGGAACAAAATTGGAGGTAACGTTTCACGTGGAACATTGGTTTATGGCGGAACTGATACTCGTATACAAATGGCACCCAAACTACAGGCGCATTGGCATAATGACGTGCCGACAATCTTTGTTATCGCGCGGCTGAATTAGGCAACTGCTATTCCCGTCCGTGAATAACAATTCGATTTCGCTACTCGTCACGGCGGCTAGCGCGTCAATAATATAAGTAACGTTAAAGCCGATTTCGAGTTCATCGCCGTTGTAATCAACATCAATCTGCTCTTCAGCTTCTTCCAGCTCAGGATTACTCGTGCTGGCAATCAGTCCGTTCCGACTAATCTTGAGTCGAACGCCCCGATACTTCTCGTTTGACAAAATGGCAGCGCGATGCAACGCATCTTTTAAGACCAACCGATCCGCAACTATTTTCTTTGTAGTATTTTGCGGAATAACCCGATCGTAATCCGGAAATTTTCCATCAACCAATTTCGACGTGTAAGTAATCCCATTGAAGTTAGCTCTTACGTGATTTTCGCTCAGAGTAATTGAAACCTGTCCCTGGGAATCAGCCATCAGGCGCTGCAATTCCAACACACCCTTACGCGGAATAATGGCTTGTATCAAACTTTTCGCATTTGACTGAATAGCGCCATCGCAAACAGAAAGTCGATGCCCATCGGTTGCCACCACACGCAATCGTTCTCCGTCAATCTCAAATAAAATTCCATTTAAATAATACCGAACATCCTGCTGTGCCATCGCAAAATAGGTTTTGTCGAGCATTCCCTTCAACGTAATTCCATCAATGCTGACCGTTACATTTTCACCCAACCTTTGGATTTTTGGAAATTCATCGACCGGAAGCGTGGAAAGACTAAAGCGACTTTTACCGGCTTTAAGTTGCACCTTTCCTTTTACTTCCGAAATATCAAGTACCGTGCCCTCCGGCAGTGCGCGACAAATATCTAACAACTTACGCGCAGCCACAGTCACTTCCCCATCACCGGCACCAGTTAGTGAAGCTTCAGCGATTAGCTCCACCTCCAAATCAGTGGTAATTAGCTTTAACACATCGTTATTCACCGACATAAAAACGTTTGACAAGATCGGCAACGTTTGTCGCCGTTCAACCACCCCACTTACTACCTGAAGAGGTTTGAGTAGCGCTTCTCTTGTAAGAGTTAGTTTCATAGTTACTTACCTAATTAGTTACTATATATGTCAATAATAACTGCGTTGAATACGAATTATTTCTTTTTTTTTCAACAGCTTAAACATAGATTCAATATCCAAATATACTTTGAGTCTGGCGCCCCTTACCTGTGGATAAACTGTGCGGTGAAACGCCTTTGAACTCCAACTCACAGGTTATCCACAGGTAACCGTTCAAGTTGTCAGTGTCCGCAATAAATTCGAGAAATCCTCACTAACTTTAGCATCGCTGCGTCGTAGTTCGACCACTTTACGGCAGGCGTGCAGAACCGTGGTATGGTCGCGGCCGCCAAATGCATCGCCAATTTCAGGCAGACTGTGATTGGTGAGCTCCTTAGCCAGAGCCATTGCAACTTGCCGAGGACGCGCAATAGACCGGCTACGCTTTTTTGAAAGTAAATCTGCCACCCGAATTTTGAAGTACTCACCGACCGTCTTCTGAATGTTTTCAATTGTTACGAGCTTTTCTTGAAGCGCGAGCAAATCCTTCAGCGACTCTTTTGCAAAATCGAGAGTGATAGCACGATTGGTAAACTTTGCATTTGCGACTACCCGGCGTAATGCACCTTCGAGTTCACGAATATTTGAACGAATACGTTTCGCCACGAAGAACGCTACTTCCTGCGGAAGCTCCGTACCGAGCTGCGTTGCTTTGCGCATGAGAATCGCAACCCGTGTCTCGAGCTCCGGAGGCTCAATGGCAACCGTTAAACCCCAACCAAAACGCGATTTGAGACGTTCTTCCAAACCCGACACTTCCTTCGGATAACGATCACTGGTTAACACCACCTGATGCTGCCCTTCTAATAACGCGTTAAACGTGTGGAAGAATTCTTCTTGCGAGCGCTCTTTGCCAGCGAAGAACTGAATATCATCAATAAGCAGTGCATTCACGGAACGGTAATAACGTTTGAAGTCGCTGATGGCATTGTGCTGAAGCGCTTTGACCATGTCCTGAACGAACCGCTCTGAATGCAGATATACCACGCGCGCTTCCGGGTTGCGGGCGACTATCAGATTGCCAATCGCGTGCATTAAATGAGTTTTACCCAAGCCAACGCCCCCGTATATAAATAATGGGTTGTATGCACCGCCGGGATTTTCTGCAACTTGTATTGATGCTGCACGAGCGAGCTGGTTCGATTTGCCTTCAACGAAGGTATCAAACGTAAAATCCTTATTCAGATTGGTATTTACTGCCGCGCTATCTTTGTCACGCACACGTCGAACAGAGTGTTTGGGAGGAGCATCGGATTTTGTACCCGCTTCAACCGCGAGTTGTTTGCTTCCAACTTGCACGCGAATCTGAAGCTTAAGCCCATCACCGACGGAATTTGCAATTTGCTCGATGCGTCCGAGTAACTGCTCGTTGATCCACTCGCTTACAAATTTATTCGGCGCGAGCAACGTGATTGTGGATTCTTTCTCCACCGCGTGTAATGGACGTATCCAGGTGTTGAACTGCTGGGCGGGCAATTCTTCCTCTAACCGGCGCACACATTGTTGCCAAAGAGAACCGCGCACAGCAGTAGCCTCGTAAACGGGTAGGTGTAACGTGGAAGATCACGGAGTCTATACCGTTAAAATTAACTTATCCACATCCCAGTCAAAGCCTTCGACGCTGTTGTTTGATTGACATCGTCCCCGCGCGTACGTTACTGTGCGCCCCTCCGAAAACTACGACATAAATTTTTAGTTAAGCTCCGGATTCTTCGCCAGGTAATACCATGAAAAGAACATATCAGCCCAGTCAGATCAAACGTAAACGCACCCACGGATTTCGTGCGCGCATGAGCACCAAGAGCGGTCGCAAAGTGATCAACGCGCG
Organism: Gammaproteobacteria bacterium; assembly: GCA_031370545.1. Taxonomy (GTDB): domain Bacteria; phylum Pseudomonadota; class Gammaproteobacteria; order SG8-11; family SG8-11; genus UBA6921. The sequence goes on along the minus strand of JANMQQ010000460.1, from coordinate 3,596 downwards.
ACGTGCAAAAGGTCGTCACCGCGTTAGCGTGTGAGCGCCTAATTTACTCATGTTGAGTTAGTAAACGTTAATCAAGTGTCCTGCGACGCAACTGGCGAGGCACGTGCCCTGCCTTCAACCAAGAAACGATTTCTTTCGCACTGGCGGTTATCGTCACCAAAAAAATTTCAGCACGTGTTTAGTGCCGGGTGTGGGAAGGCAACAAACGGTGGCGTAACCGTGCTGGCGGCATCGAATGGGCTAAACCATGCCCGACTGGGATTGGCGATTGCGAAGAAAAAATTACCCGCAGCTCCCGCACGTAACCGGTTAAAACGCATTATTCGTGAGTCATTTCGATTCCATCATGAACAGCTTGCAGGTCTGGATATCGTAGTACTGAATACCATTAACGTCGGCACAAAAACCAACGCGGAAATATTTGCCGCTTTGAAAGTTCATTGGAATGTAGTGGCTGAACAATGCAAAACCTCCTTGTCTTGATGTTGCGGGTGTATCGCTACGCAATCAGTCCACTGCTTGGCCATCATTGTCGCTTTTATCCAAGCTGTTCCGACTACGCCCAGCAATGCATCCATCTACATGGCTCGCTGCGCGGCAGTTGGTTAGCTGTGAAGCGGTTGTCGCGTTGCCATCCTTGGCACCAAGGCGGGTTTGATCCCGCCCCTGAAAGAACTCAACACGTATAAATTATGGACAATCAGCGGCTGTTCCTCTTTGTTGCGCTATCTCTCGTGTTGATGTTTTTATGGCAAGCATGGGAAGGAAATAAACGTAAAGATGCCGTTGTCAGTTCTGCGCCGACCACCGCTGCCAGCAGCACGGCGACGGAGCCAACTCCATTAAGCAGCACACCCTCAACCAATAACGTGGCAGCTAGCACGGCCGCAACTGCCAGCGCTAGCCAGCAACCTATTCCTGTTGCCGCTCTGGCGCTTAAATCTGCGCAGCGCGTTCATGTTGTCAGTGACTTATTCATCGCGGAAATCGATACGGCGGGCGGTGACTTACGACGCCTGGACTTGACTAAATACCCGGTCGCCACCGATAAACCCAACGAACCATTCCAGCTATTTAACGATACGCTGCCCAATTTATTTATCGCGCAAACCGGCGTGGTCGGTAGCAGCAGTCCAGCTCCGGACTCCGATGCCTTGTTCTCATCAGACAACACCGAGTATCGCCTCGCGGACGGCACCGACAGCATTGATGTGCGCCTGAACTGGACGCATCCCGACGGGGTCACGGTAGTCAAAACCTACACCTTTCATCGCAACAGCTATCTGGTCGATGTGAAAGTAGACGTCAGTAATAATTCCGCCAAGGAATGGAAGGGCCGCGTGTACCGTCAGTTACAACGCACCAAAGTCGGCGAAGTCGGTCAGTCCAGCTTCGTCAACACCTACATGGGCGGCGTCGTTTCTTCGGAACGCAATAAATACGATAAAGTAAAATTCGAGAACATGGCTGAGTGGAAGCCGCAGGACAGCTTTTACAAAGGTGGTTGGGCGGCGATGTTGCAGCACTATTTTTTCGGTGCCTGGATACCGCCGCAGGACCAAGCCAATCATTACTACACCAATGTGCTCGATCAAACCCGCTACATCATCGGCATGATGACCGAGGAGCTGGCCATCGCCCCCGGCGCGAGCACGACGCAAACCGCGCGTTTGTACGCGGGTCCCAAAGATCAGCACCACTTGAAGGACGTGGCGCCGAATCTCGAGCTGGTTGTTGACTACGGTGTGCTGACCATCATTGCGCAGCCGTTGTTTTGGTTACTGGATTTCTTTTACCGCATGATCGGTAACTGGGGCTGGGCGATTGTGTGCCTGACCATCGTCATCAAACTGATGTTCTATAAATTGTCGCAGACCAGCTACAAATCCATGGCGCACATGCGTCGCGTGCAACCCAAAATGCAAGCGTTGCGCGAACGTTATGCCGATGACAAGCAGCGCATGAGTCAAGGGCTGATGGAGCTGTATAAGAAAGAGAAAATTAATCCGCTCGGCGGATGTTTGCCGATGGTAGTGCAAATCCCGGTGTTCATCGCTCTGTATTGGGTGTTGCTGGAAAGTGTCGAGCTGCGTCAGGCCGACTTCATTTTCTGGATTCACGATCTAGCCAGCAAAGACCCCTTCTACGTCTTGCCGGTGCTGATGGGCGCGTCGATGTTCATCCAGCAAAAACTCAACCCGCCGGTCCCCGACCCCATCCAACAAAAAGTGATGATGGCGCTGCCGTTTGTATTTCTATTTTTCTTCGCATTTTTCCCTTCCGGATTGGTGTTGTACTGGGTTGTCAACAACGTGCTGTCGATTGCCCAACAGTGGTACATCACCCGCAGTATCGAACGCGCCGCGTCGGCCTGATTCTTCGGCAGCACGCACCGCCTCCGCGTTGTGATCGACACTGACACCATCGCTGCCGTAGCAACTCCACCCGGACGGGGCGGCATCGGTATCGTGCGCGTTTCAGGTACCCGTGTTGCCGAGATTGCGCGCGGCGTGGTGAAATGTCTTCCTCCGGCACGTCAGGCGCATTTCGCAAGCTTCCGCGATGCGGATGACACTGCCATTGATGTCGGCATCGCTCTCTACTTTCCCGCTCCGCACTCCTTCACCGGTGAAGATGTGCTTGAACTGCAAGGCCACGGTGGCCCGGTGGTGATGGACCGGTTGCTCAAACGCACGGTCGAGTTGGGCGCGCGTCTGGCGCAGCCCGGCGAATTTTCCCAGCGCGCGTTTATCAACGGCAAGATTGATTTAGCCGCAGCCGAAGCAATTGCCGATCTCATCGACAGCAGCTCGGAACATGCCGCGCGGCTGGCGGTGCGTTCGCTGCAAGGTGAATTCTCGCGCCACGTGCAGGCGCTGCTTGGGCAACTCATTCATCTGCGCGCCTATGTCGAAAGCGCCATCGACTTTCCCGACGAAGAAATCGATTTTTTATCCGAGGGGCAGGTCGGTGGGCGATTGCAAACGGTCATCGCCCAACTGCAAACCACACTCGACAGCGCACGCCAAGGCAGCTTGGTGCGCGAAGGCATGACCGTGGTCATTGCCGGACAACCCAACGCTGGAAAATCCACATTGTTGAATGCGCTTGCCGGTCACGACCTCGCCATCGTGACGGAAATACCTGGCACCACGCGCGATGTATTACGCGCCGAAATTAACCTCGACGGCCTGCCCTTACATATCATTGACACGGCCGGACTACGCGACAGCGTCGACCCGGTCGAACAGGAAGGCATACGGCGCGCGTGGCAACAAATCGAGCACGCGGACGCAATTTTATTGTTGATGGACGATCGCGTTGGCTACACTGAAACTGACCGCGCCTTGATCGAACGCATGCCCGTCGAAGCGCAACTCACCTTGGTATTTAATAAGGTTGATCTCTCTGGGCGCGCCGTCGGCTTTAGTCTCGAACATCAACGACCGCAACTCGCATTGAGCGCAAAAACCAAACTCGGCATGGATGCATTACGGCAACATCTCAAAGCGAGCGTCGGATATCAAACCGGGACGGACGGCGCATTCATGGCACGTCGCCGCCATGTCGATGCGCTGCAACGCGCACTCGATAGT
>JANMQQ010000424.1:0-25332 GCA_031370545.1 Gammaproteobacteria bacterium | reverse complement strand
TGGGGATTCCGATGGCGACCGACATTGCGTTTGCATTAGGTGTTCTCGCGCTTTTGGGCAGCCACATTCCGCCTTCCCTAAAAATTTTTCTGACGGCGCTCGCTGTGATGGATGACTTAGGTGCAATTATCGTCATCGCCGTCTTTTACACCGCGCAGCTTTCAATCGCATATCTAGCGGGTGCACTTGCAGTGTTCGGTGTTCTCCTCGTACTGAACCGCTTTTTTCGCGTGATGTCGCTCGTTCCCTATTTGCTCGGCGGCGCTTTGATGTGGTTTTTGATGCTGAAATCCGGAGTCCACGCAACGATTGCCGGCGTTTTGCTGGCGTTTGCGATTCCCTTTTCCGCTAAACAAGATGACGAAGAATCGCCTTCGCACCGGCTTGAACATTTTTTGCATAAACCTGTCGCTTTCATCATTTTGCCTATTTTCGCGTTGGCGAACACGGGCATGGTCATCGGCTCGGATTGGGCGCAAGCCCTCGTAAGCGCAAATAGCTTGGGCATCATCGGTGGGTTGGTATTAGGTAAACCGCTGGGTATTGTGCTTTTGAGTTTTGTCACCGTTGCTCTCGGTATTTCTCAGCTTCCACCCGATTTGAACTGGAGGCACATTCTCGGCGCGGGATTCCTAGGCGGCATCGGTTTTACGATGTCCATTTTTATTACTAATCTCGCCTTTATAGGCATCCCAGAAATAATAAACGCATCCAAAATGGCAATTTTATTGGCGTCATTAACGGCAGGAATAATCGGCTTTTTATGGCTCAAACTTTCCGCCAAGACTCACTGATAAGTCGCAGTTCTGATCGTTGCACCGCGCAGCAGATTATCTAAAAATTTAATGTCAATACCGAAGACCAGTGCAGTGCAAAGCTGTACTGGTCTTTCTATTTTTAACCGACCAATGCGCTGGATTTTTTGATGTCACAGAAAGCAACCAGAGACATTGAAATACGTGCTGCCGTCACGCGTGAGGGCTGGTATAAATGCATCTCATCGTATATTGAGCACACAACGTAGCACGACACCGTGGCTCACAGGCGAACGTCGTGCGCATGGCGCACGCTACGGAGCTCTCTTCGGATTACACAGAAATGGGAAGCTGCATTTGCGTCCGAACAATTCGCGAGACGAGAACGACATAATGAATGAAAGTGAAAAATCACGCGTATCGTGGTGGCAAACGGTTCCCGGAATCTTGACCGCAATCGCGGGTTTGATTTCCGCCGTGGCGGGATTGCTGGTGGCGCTTCATCAGGTCGGCCTGTTGGGTAATAAAGAAAAAGCTGCTGTTGGTTCCATACCTGCTACGACCTCGGGCGATTTGGCAAGGTCGCGAGAAAATGTCAACAAACCCGACCCTTCCGTAGCCCTGCATTCTGCGAAAGCGTATTCCATCACCTTCCCCTCCGGCTCTGAAGTCATGCTGCGCAGTCGCCGGGCCGACGGCACCTACAAAATCCTCGCGGCATTGGTCAACAATAAAAATACTAGGACACTGAGCGTGACATTTTCCGTGCGCTTAACGAATACCGGCCGATCAGATTTAGGATTTTGGAGCGATTCATTTCGCTTAATCATCGACGGCGTACCACGCGCACCGACCAATTTTTTGAACACCTTGGTGGAAGCCCGCAGCGCAAAAGAAGGCGATGTCATATTTGATATGCCCGAGAGCGCCGGAAGCCTGGTGCTGTCCGTGGCGAATGGAGAGGACACGGCCAATATTCCTTTGCGCTTGAAAAAGTCGGAATGAAATCCAAAGCATCCCGGAGGTAGCGTGCGCCATGCACACGAACGGTATTCCACCGGCGAACGTCGTGCGCATGGCGCACGCTACCTAGAGAGCGCCGTGATCAAACCACTCGATTGCGTAGTTCGCCGCGCAAAAATGCAGCGATGTTCATCGCCACTTCATCCACCAACCGCTGGCGTGCTTCGCGGCTGGCCCAGGCGATGTGTGGGGTCACAATCAGGTTTGGAATATCGGCGGCGAGCAATACGTTTCCGTTGACGGGGGGTTCGACCGTCAACACGTCCACTCCGGCGCCACCGATGCGGTGTTCGCGCAGCGCTTGTGCGAGTGCGGCCTCGTCGACGATGCCGCCGCGTGCGGTGTTGATTAATAGAGCATGCGGCTGCATCAATGCTAATTCGCGCGCACCAATCAAGCCTTGGGTTTGTTCGTTCAATGGGCAATGCAAACTGACAACATCCGCGTTGCTTAATAAGTCATGCAATGGCACGCGTCCGGCGCTAGCGCCCTGCCCCAGCCGTGCAGCAATGATCACTCGCATGCCGAACGCCTCGCCGATGCGCGCGACCGCTTGCCCCAGCGAGCCGTAGCCGACAATGCCCAGCGTCTTACCTGCCAGTTCCCAAATCGGGTAGTCCAACATGCTGAAGCCGCTGGCGCGCTGCCACGCTCCGTCCTTCACTGCGGTGCGATATTTCTCCAGTTGCGTCACGAGCGCCAGGATTAACATGAACACGTGCTGACTCACCGAAGGTGGCGCGTAGCCGGTGACATTGCACACCGCAACGCCCCGCGCTTGGGCAGCTTTCAGATCAACATTGTTGGTGCCGGTGGCGATGATGCAGATCAGTTTTAGTTTTGTTGCGGTCGCCAGCGCATCGGCGCCGATATAGGCTTTGTTGCTTACCACCACCTCGGCGTGGGCAATGCGTTGTGCGACTTGGTCAGTGGGGGTCGAGTCGTGATATTTCCAGTTCGGCCACGCGGCCGACAAGCGCGTGAAGTCGAGGTCGCCACGCTGAATGCTTGCGGTGTCGAGGAAGATACCCGTCATGGATCGCGATTCGATTTGGAATGTTCTATGTAGGGGCGGCGCTCCTACCAGCTTATGCTTTCACCGGCCGCACTTTGCTCGCCGCCAGTTTCGCGCGATCACGCGCCTCTTTCACGGTGTTGGCATAAGCCAAGGCCACGCCCATGCGACGTTTGGCGAAGCTTTCCGGCTTGCCGAACAATCTAATGTCACTGTGCGGCACCCGCATTGCTTCGTCGACGCCTTCGAAGGCGATGCCCTTGGCTTCCAGCTCGCCGTAGATCACCGCGCTTGCACCGGGTGTGCGCAAGTCGGTGTTGACTGGCAGGCCGAGAATGGCGCGCGCATGCAGTTCAAATTCGTTTTGCACCTGCGTGATCATGGTCACCATGCCTGTGTCGTGCGGACGCGGGCTGACCTCGCTGAACCACACGTGGTCGTCCTTGACAAATAATTCAACGCCGAAAATACCGCGCCCGCCGAGATTGTCGGTGACCTTTTTGGCGATATCACGCGCGCGCCATAAAGCGGTTTCACTCATCGGCTGGGGCTGCCAGCTTTCCACGTAATCACCCTTCACTTGCACGTGGCCGATGGGTTCGCAGAACGAGGTTTTGACTTTTCCGTTTTCACCCACCGAGCGCACCGTCAGCAAGGTGATTTCATAATCGAAGCGGATCATTTCTTCGACGATCACGCGACCACGATTCACTCGCCCGGAGGTCATCGCGTAGTCCCAGGCTTTGTCGATATCTTCCGGCGTGCTCAAGGTTGACTGCCCTTTCCCCGACGATGACATCACGGGCTTGACAATACAGGGGTAGCCCAAACTTTCCGCCGCGATGCGTACTTCGCTGGCGCTTTCGGCAAACGCATAGCGCGAGGTCGGCAGCGATAATTCCTCCGCCGCCAACCGCCGGATGCCTTCGCGGTTCATGGTGAGCTGCGCCGCACGCGCGGTGGGAATCACTTCAGCCAGGCCATCAGCTTCGATGCGCGCCAGCATCTCGGTTGCAATCGCTTCAATTTCCGGAACGACCAAATGCGGCTTTTCTTTTTCGATTAACGCACGCAGCGCCTTGCCGTCGGCCATGTCGATCACGTGCGCGCGATGCGCAACCGGATGACCGGGTGCGTTCGCGTAGCGATCCACCGCAATCACTTCGACCCCTAACCGTTGCAACGCGATGATGACTTCTTTGCCTAATTCGCCCGCGCCCAGCAGCATGACTTTAGTGGCGTTAGACGCCAGCGGAGTTCCGATTTTCATAGTGACGCCTCCCAAAATGATCGCTTCAATTTTTTAAACAACTAACGCCCGTCCAAATCTTCTATCGCATCCACCACCATGCCGGTGCCGACGGCAATCAACAAAATATCCGTCGCCACACGTACGTAACGATGTCGCGGCAGCGGCGCGCCGAGTTGCACCACGACCGCAGGTGGCAGGTCGTAATAAATCACATCGTGCGGCAGCGGCCGGCCCACCCGCCATTTCTTCGCGTGACCCGGCGGCATGCAACCGTTATGTTTTTTGGCAAGACCGGGCGGACAGTGCCCGGAATGGAATTGCTGCGCGTAATAGTCGTGCACCACAATGCGCTGCTGATCGCCAAAATAGATATGTCGGTCACCGCTGCGGTCATACGAGGACTGATCCTCGTGATCGCGCTCATGGTTCTTGTGGCCTTTTCGTTCGTGTTTATCGCCTTTATCATTGCCCGCCCAGGAGGGCTTTTCCGCCAGCGCTGGGCCAGCTGCAAACCACGTCGCCAGGAAAAGAAGAGCCAACACATGACTTTTATGAAAGTTACTTCTCGGCATCGTTGGTCTCTGCAAAAGTTGAATGAAAAATGTACGGAAGGGCTCCGTTCGATCGCATCAGATGCAGCATCCCAACTGCCCGAGGTTTTCAGCATACTCCGGTGCGATTTGGCCGCCTACCTCCATGTTATGATTGCGCCTCGCCGCATGCGGCTCGCCCCTTTATAAAAGAGAAATCAACTTGGAACTGCTGACCACGTTCATTGACGTTATTTTGCACTTGGACAAACACCTCGAAGCCCTCACGACTGACTATGGCACGCTGGTGTACGGCATTTTATTCCTGATTATTTTTTGCGAAACCGGATTGGTCGTTGTGCCGTTTTTGCCCGGCGATTCGCTATTGTTTGTCACCGGCACTCTGGCCGGTGCGGGTATGCTTGATCCCACCTATTTGATCGTCGGCCTCACCCTCGCAGCGATCCTTGGCAACACCGTGAACTACTGGATCGGCCGCTACGTTGGCCCTGCGGTATTTCACAAGGAAAATGCCCGCTTGTTCAAACGTGAATATCTGGAGCGCACTCAGCGTTTCTATGATAAACATGGCGGCAAAACAATTGTCATCACCCGCTTCATGCCGATTATCCGCACCTTTGCGCCGTTCGTTGCAGGGATCGGCAAAATGCCACATGCACGTTTCCAGCTCTACAATGTTGCGGGCGGATTGCTGTGGGTGGGTAGTCTGGTGCTGGCAGGAATCTGGTTTGGCGATGCTGAATTTGTGAAAAATAATCTCACCGCCGTGATCTTCGGGATTATCTTTTTGTCGATTCTGCCCGGTATTTTTGGCTATTTGCGCCACAAAATGAGTAATGCAACACACTGAAGTCACCCAAGGATGGTCCATGCTGCGCTGCGTCTGGTTGGTTTTGATCTCAATATATCTTGCTCCGGCACATGCGCAAGACATAGCGGTGAAGTCCGGAGCGATGACGCTCAACGCCAATCTGGAGAAAGCGGCAGACTGGCCGCAGCGCGTGGTGCTGATGACGCACGGCACCTTCGCCTTCAGTCGCTCGGAAATAATGACCGATTTACAGCAGGCATTTAAAAAACAGAACCTCTCCTCGCTTTCGATCAACATCAGTTACGCCATCGACAACCGCGCAAGCGCAGCGTACGACTGCGCGGTGCCAAGTCGCTTCAAGCACACCGACGCAGTGGATGAGATCGGCGTGTGGCTGAGCTGGCTCAAGCAGCAGGGCGCCCAGGAAATAGTCTTGCTCGGTCACTCGCGTGGCGGCAATCAAAGTGCCTGGTTTGCGGCAGAGCGGAATGATCCCATCATTCAAAAACTGGTATTGATTTCACCGAATCCCTACACGCTGTCGTCCCCCGCCCAACAATACCAAACAATTTTCGGTAAGGATTTCACACCCACTTTAGTCAAGGCACGGAACCTTGTGGCCGAGGGCAAAGGCAAAACGCTGCTAAAACATATTGATTTTCTGTTCTGTCCGCAAACGACCGTCACGGCGGAAGCCTTCGTTTCGCACTACGCAGCCGAGCCGCGTTTTGACACGCTCGCGTTGCTACGGAATGTAAAGCCGCCGACCCTGGTGGTCGTGGGCAGCGCGGATGAAATCGTGCCGGATCTCGCCAAGCTCACTAAAGTGATCGCCGATGACAAGCGTATTTCTTTAAAAGTCGTCGAAGGTGCCGATCACTTTTTTCTCGATCTTTACGCCGAAGACTTAGCCAACGTCGTCATTCCGTTTGTAAAGAAATAGCGTCACAAGAAGTTCGAGCCGAGTTGCACGGCAACCTGTTCGCCCTGCACAAAAGCGTCAGTGCGCCGCGTGCGCTCAGCGATTTCTGCGCGCAGATCACGATGATTGGATTTCAGCGGAATATCGTAGGTAATGGTCGCGCCATAAGCGGTCGGCGCTTGCACGTCGAGACGCACTTTGTCGAATACCAGCAGTCGCGTACCAAGTTCAAAGCCTTCCTTAATGTCATGCGTGATCATGAAAATGGTCATGCGGTGTTCGTCCCATAATCGCAGGATGAGTTTGTGCATGTCGGCGCTGATGCCGGGATCGAGCGCGCCGAACGGTTCGTCGAGCAACAGGATGCGCGGTTCGCGTATCACTGACTGCGCAATCGACAAGCGTTGCTGCATTCCACCCGAGAGTTGATTTGCGTAACGGTTACGGGCTTCGAACAAACCCACTTCTTGCAAAATCTTTTCCGCCTTGTCACGCACGCGTTTGCGCGCTGCGCCAAACAGGCGACCTAACCAGGGCGAGCCCGCGAATTCCAAGCCGAGCATGACATTTTCTAAAACGGTAAGGTGCGGGAACACCGAGTAACGCTGGAACACAATGCCACGATCCGGCCCCGGCTCGTCGGGTAGCGGCTTTCCGTCCAGCAAAAAGGTGCCGCGTGTTTTCGTCTCTTCGCCGAGCAGCATGCGCAGGAAGGTGCTCTTGCCGCAACCGGACGCGCCGACGATGGTGACGAACTCGCGCTCCGGCACGTTGAGATTGATGTTCTCGAGTACGACCGTACCGTCGTACTCCTTCCACACATTTTTGACCGTGATGATCATGCTCATTCGTTGCGCTGCATCCAGGGATACATCCGTCGCGACAGCACGCGCAAGCCGTAGTCCATCGCAAACGCGAGCAGCGTGATCCACGCCACGTACGGCAAAATTACATCCATCGCGAGGTAACGCCGCACCAGGAAGATGCGATAGCCCAGCCCTTCAGTCGCCGCGATGGCTTCGGCCGCGATCAGAAACAACCACGCTGAACCGAGCGTCAAACGCACCGCGTCGATGAGCCGTGGCCACATTTGTGGCAGCACCACGCGCACCACAATTTGCCAAGTCGAGGCCCCTAGCGTTTGCGCCTTGATGATTTGCTCGCGCGGCAATTCACCGACGCGCAACGCCAGATCACGCATGATGATCGGTGCGACGCCAAATACAATCAGCACTACTTTTGACAATTCATCCAGGCCAAACACAACAAACAGAATCGGCAACACCGCGAGCGGCGGAATCATCGACAGCGCGCCAATAAACGGCTGCAAGGTTGCGCGCACATACGGCACCACGCCCACCGCCACGCCGAAAAAAAGACCCAGCGCGGCGCCGATGCTTAATCCCAACACCAGGCGCTTTAAACTCGCCCAGGTGTCGACCCACAGCAATACGTCACCGCTGCGCTTGTCTTCGGACAAGGCATACGTGTGGATTGAATCGACAATCGTATTCAGCGCGGGCAGCAGTTTGTCATTGGCGTTTTCCGCCAGCCGCGCATCGGAAGCCAATACGTAAACGATGAACAGCAAAAAAAACGGCAGCGCACCCAAACTGAGCGCGCTACCTTTACCGGGTAGCTGGTTAATTAGACGGCGCATGTTGCTCGAATCCCATTACTCTCCCCTCCTTATTTTCAAGGCCGCTCTCGCGCATCCATGCGCTTCGCGGCACTTGCACATCCATGTGCGACGGAGGGGTGCCCCGAAGGGGTGGGGTGGTTGCTGTTGGCATGAAGGAATATTAACCTCAACCACCCCGTCCGCTTCGCGTCCACCCCTCCTTGAAAATAAGGAGGGGAGAGTTGTTACTTATTTCAAAGCTTGCCCTGTGCCGCCATGCGAACAAACTCGGAGCTGAAGCGTAGCTTGACATTATTTTTGTCGCCCAGAGTTTTACCGCCCGGGAATTCGATACCCACCACATCGACGCTCTTTGCGCCCTGGCCGAGAATGCCGTGGTCGAACGAGAAGGTACGCACCAAGTCCATGGTTTTGACTAAATCAGCGCTCTCAGTGAATGTAGCGGCGTCGCCCGGCGCATAGAACATGCGCGTGGTTTTGAGCTGCTTGTCAAAACCGGGTAGATCGGTGCCCGAGGCCTTGCCCATGGCGGCACGGGCTTCCTGACCCGCAGCGTCATTTTTCGACATGATGCTCATGGTTTCAAACCATGCACCGACCACCGCCTTGGCAAATTGCGGCGACTTCTTCAACACACTCGTGTTGATCACTGTCATGTCGATGATCTCGCCGGGAATCTTGCCCGAATCAAACACCAGCGTTGCATCCGGATTGCCGTTGAGAATTTCGGATAACTGCGGGTTCCACGGGACCAGAGCGGTTGTGCCAGATGCTTTGTAGGCCGCGACGATATCGGCGTCAGAGGTGTTCACCACCGAGATGTCTTTCTCTTTCAGCTTCACTGTGTCGAGCGCGCGCGCCAGTAAATAGTGCGACACCGACAGCTCCACCAGATTCACCTTCTGTCCTTTGATGTCGGCGAGTTTTTTGCCCTTGCCTTTCAGAATTACGCCGTCATTGCCGTTGGAGAAATCGCCGTTGATCACCGACGTGGTGTCAACACCCCCGGCCGCAGGAATGGTCAACGCGTCCATATTGGTCAGCGTCACTGCATCAAATTTTCCAGCGGTGTACTGATTAATGGATTCGACATAATCGTTAAGCTGCATCACCTCGACATCAATGCCGTATTTGTCCGCCCATTTTTTTACGATGCCCTTGTCGACTGCGTAGGCCCACGGCATCCAGCCCGCGTAGATGGTCCAGGCCAATTTAAATTTTGGTTTGTCGGCGGCGAGCGCGGGTGTGGCAGTGACGGTGAACAGTGTGAGTGCGGTGCTCAGAACCAGCGCAAGCCGTTGAATGGATCGCAGTGCCATGTGGAGTTCCTTACGTTCAATCCCCGCGTACGGCGGTGGTGATTAGGTACGTGAGGCAAGGCGGTGGCCACGGATTACGTCGCGTCACCGATTTGCATCGCGCGTCGATCTCCCGGGCTTTTGTCCCGCCGTGTGTCCACCTGCGAACAGAATGGATGGCCTCTCTCGGACCAGACGCCTCAGTTGAGACCGGAACCCTAGAGACCCATTTGCGATTGAGTTCAGCAAGGACCATGCCCGCACTTAAAATTGTCGAGTCCGCCCCGTGCGGTCTGGATAGGCAGACGGTGTGTGCGCAAACCGAAATAATAAATCGCACTGTTGTAGTGCTGATGGGCGGCATTGTGCGCGAGCATGGTGCGCACGGCGCGCGTGTTGATGTTGTCGCAGGATGACGCAGCGAGCGATTGCAACTCAGATGTGCGTGGTATGGGTCTTGCTGAACGAAGCGCGACGATCAAAAAGCCTGGACCGAATTCAATCATGACGAAAACCATCACACCCGAGTCGCCATTGTGGGAAGAGCAGCTCGTTGCCGGTGCGCACTGGTCGGGCGTCGTGCGGCGTGGCAATTCGCTGCGCCTCACCGATGTGCTGGGCGGCGCGAATGTCGCGGCGCTGTTTTATAACGCGGATGAAAAACTCGAACGCTATAACATGGCGGATACGCTGAAGGCACAGCACACCGCGTATTTAACAACGGGCGTCGTGTGTTACTCCGACATGGGTCGCGTGCTGTGTTCGATCAGCGCTGATACTTGTGGATGGCACGACACGCTGGGTGGTGTTTCAAACGCGGCACTGGTCGAACGCAAGTACGGCATCGCTCGCTATCAGGAACATCGCAACGACTATTACAAAAACGGCTACGACAGTCTGCTCAACGAGCTCGGCAAATATGGCCTGGGAAAACGCGATGCGGTGTCAAATGTTAACTTTTTCAGCAAGGTCACGGTCGATGCAACCGGCAAGTTGATTTTTTGTACCGGGCATTCCAACACGGGCTCATCCGTTGACTTGCGTTTTGAAATGAACACGCTGGTGGTGTTATCCACCTGCCAGCACCCGCTTGATCCCGCCCCCCACTATCAGCCGCGACCAATAAATATCAAACTATGGCACTCCGGCCCGGTGCCCGCTGACGATGCCTGCCGCAATCGTTGCCCGGAAAACCAGCGGGGGTTTATCAATACTGAGCGGCTTTATCTATGACACGCGGACTGACCGAAAGTACCCAGAACCCAAAGCGCGCCGTATACCGCGAGGTCATCGCGGCCGGTGAACCCTATATTCATCAGATCAAACGCGGACAGATCGTGCGTATCGTCGATCTGGAAGGTAATCAAGCGGTCGACACATTATTTTTCAACGCGCGCACGACCGAAGAACGCTACGACGCCAATAACACGCTGCGTGAGCAAGGCAACATTTATCTGACGACGGGAACACCCTTGCTGTCGAACCTCGGCAACGTGATGCTGCGTATCATCGCTGACACCTGCGGTCGCCACGATACGCTCGGCGGCGCCTGCTCAGCAGAAAGCAACACCGTGCGGTATGCGCTGGAGAAGCGCCACATGCGTAGCTGTCGCGACAACTTTCTGCTTGCGCTAGCGCAATGGGACCATGGCTTGACCAAACGCGACCTGCCCAGCAACATCAATTTTTTCATGAACGTACCGGTGACACCGGACGGCAAACTTACTTTCGCCGATGGTATCTCCGGCGCGGGCCATTATGTCGAGATGCGTGCGGAGATGGATGTTTTGATCTTGATCTCCAACTGCCCTCAGTTGAATAATCCTTGTAACGCGTACAATCCCACGCCGGTGGAAATCGTGGTGTGGGATAGTTGATGGCATCTCTTTTCTCAAGAGGCGCCTGAGCATGATAAAATGCTAAAGCGCTGATTCCTTCCCCCTGCAAGGGGGAAGGTTAGGATAGGGGTGATGTTCAAAGATAGTGTGCTTACACACCCCCATCCCCAGGGGGAAGGGGCAAAAGCAGCGCTGAAAACCAAGACTGCGGGACGACCCGCAGCTCTCCCGATGACGCCGGGACGGCCCGGCCAGCGAAACAAAGCCCGCATGAGTGTATGTGCAACGACCCGGCACGCGCTCAGCGGAATTTGATTCGGGAGGACCGATGTTCAATAAAATCCTGATCGCCAATCGTGGTGCCATCGCGTGCCGTATCCTGCGCACGCTCAAACGCATGGGCATTAAATCGGTAGCGGTGTATTCCGATGCCGACCGTCACGCAGCACATGTGATGGAAGCCGACGAAGCCGTGCATTTGGGTCCCGCACCCGCCGCTGAAAGTTATTTACGTCAAGAAAAAATTCTCGCTGCCGCACACGCCACCAGCGCGCAGGCGATTCATCCCGGCTACGGATTCTTGTCGGAAAATGCCGCATTTTCCGAAGCCTGTGAACGCGCGGGAATTGTCTTCATCGGGCCCACGCCGCAGCAGATGCGCGATTTTGGGCTCAAACACACCGCGCGCGAACTGGCGCAGCACAATGGCCTGCCCCTGCTCCCCGGCAGCGGATTGCTCGACGATGTGGCACACGCCCAACGTGAAGCACTGCGCATCGGCTACCCCGTCATGCTCAAAAGCACCGCGGGCGGCGGCGGCATCGGCATGCAGTTGTGCTGGAGTGCGCAAGAACTGCACGACGCGTTCGCGTCGGTGGAACGTCTGGCGCGCAACAACTTTAGTCAAGGCGGAATTTTCCTGGAAAAATATGTCGAGATCGCGCGCCATATTGAAGTGCAGATTTTCGGCGATGGTGTCGGCAACATCGTCACGCTCGGCGAACGCGATTGTTCAGTGCAACGCCGCAATCAGAAAGTCATTGAAGAAACACCCGCGCCCGGGTTGACCGACGCGGAACGCACGCGGCTGTATGACGCCGCGCGCAAGCTCGGGCTTGCGATCAATTATCGTTCGGCAGGCACCGTTGAATTCGTGTACGACGTGCTGACGCGCGAGTTTTATTTTCTGGAAGTGAACACGCGCCTGCAGGTGGAGCACGGCGTCACTGAGGCCGTCACGGGCGTCGATCTGGTCGAGTGGATGATTCGTGTCGCCGCCGGACAACCCCCCGATCTCGCGCGCTACGTGCATGCACCGCGTGGTCACGTAATTCAGGTGCGACTGTACGCCGAAGATCCGAACAAGAATTTCCAACCCGCCAGTGGCCTGCTTACGCACGTGAGTTTTCCAAATGACTTGCGCGTCGACAGTTGGGTGAGCACCGGCAGCGAAGTCTCGGCTTACTATGATCCGATGCTCGCCAAGATCATTGCGCACGGTGACACGCGTGCGCAGGCGTTGGAAAAACTCGCAACCGCACTGGCACAAACCCAAGTGCACGGCATCGAAACCAACCTCGCTTATCTTCGCCAAGTGCTGGCCAGCAAGGTGTTTCGTGATGGCACCCAATACACGCGCTATTTGTCGAGCTTCG
The DNA here is from genome assembly GCA_031370545.1 of Gammaproteobacteria bacterium. Taxonomy (GTDB): domain Bacteria; phylum Pseudomonadota; class Gammaproteobacteria; order SG8-11; family SG8-11; genus UBA6921. The sequence continues at coordinate 12,570 of JANMQQ010000424.1, read as the reverse complement.
AATTCAAACCGGCGACCATTGATGTGTTGCAACCTGGCACCCAAACCACCGTGCAGGACTGGCCGGGGCGCATCGGCTACTGGGATATCGGTGTGCCGCCGTCGGGTCCGATGGACAGCTACGCGTTTCGCCTGGCCAATCGCATCGTCGGTAATCCTGAAGGTGCCGCAGCATTAGAATTTACCGTCACCGGGCCGACGCTGCGCTTTAACATCGAAGCGGTCATCGTGCTCACCGGCGCACCCATGAAAGCAGAACTCGACGGCGCGCCAATAACCTACTGGCAACCGGTCATAGCGCACGCGGACAGTGAGTTGAAATTGCGCGGCATCCAAGGTGCCGGGAGTCGAACTTATCTCGCGGTGCAAGGCGGCTTCGACGTTCCGGAATATATGGGTAGCCGCGCAACCTTCACGCTCGGTAAATTTGGCGGGCACGGCGGGCGGCCGCTGCGGGTGGGGGATGTGTTGCGTATTGCGCAACCTGAAGAGAATGCAGGCGGGATCGACGGCGTTGCGGTTTCGGTACCGCAAGCACTAATCCCACGCTACAGCAATCATTGGGACATCGCAGTGATGTACGGCCCGCACGGCGCGCCGGATTTTTTCACCGCGCACGACATCGAAACTTTTTTTGCCACGCACTGGGAAGTGCACTACAACTCCAGCCGCACCGGCGTGCGTCTGATCGGACCAAAGCCGCAGTGGGCGCGCACCGACGGCGGCGAGGCCGGGCTGCATCCTTCAAACATTCACGACAATGCCTATGCCATCGGCGCCGTCGACTTCACCGGCGACATGCCGGTGATCCTGGGGCCCGACGGGCCAAGTCTTGGCGGATTCGTCTGCCCGGCCACCATCGTGCAAGCGGAACTGTGGAAGGTCGGCCAGCTCAAACCGGGCGACACCCTCCACTTCCAATGCATCGGTTACGACGATGCTCGCCTGCGTGCGCAAATGCTGGATACAGCTATCGCGAAGTTGGGGGCACCACACGAACTACCGCACTCACCACAGGTGCCAGGTGTCGGCGTATCGTCGGTATTGCATTGCGTTGATGCGGGCGACGAACGCCCCGCTGTATGTTATCGACAAGCGGGCGACGCCTACCTGCTGGTCGAATACGGCCCGTTGGTGCTCGATCTTGAATTGCGATTTCGCGTGCATGCGCTGATGCGATGGATCACGCAGTGCAAGGTCGCAGGTATTATCGAACTGACGCCGGGCATCCGCTCACTACAGATTCACTACGACCCGAACGTGCTGCCGCAACCACAACTCATCGACCTGCTGCGTGCAGCGGAAAATGCGCTGCCCGCCATCGACGCCATGGAATTGCCGAGCCGTATCGTGCACCTGCCGCTAAGCTGGGACGACCCTGCCACGCGTCTGGCCATCGACAAATACACGCAGTCGGTGCGCGCCGACGCGCCGTGGTGCCCAAGCAATATCGAGTTCATCCGACGCATCAACGGGCTTGACAGCGTCGCCGACGTCAAGCGCATCGTGTTCGACGCGAGTTATCTGGTGATTGGTTTGGGCGATGTGTATCTGGGGGCACCGGTCGCGACACCACTCGATCCGCGCCATCGTCTGGTGACGACCAAATACAATCCCGCGCGCACCTGGACACCGGAAAATGCCGTCGGCATCGGCGGCGCCTATTTGTGCGTGTATGGCATGGAGGGGCCGGGTGGTTACCAATTCGTCGGCCGCACGGTGCAGATGTGGAATCGCTTTCATCAAACCGCCGACTTCACCCACGGCAAGCAGTGGTTGCTGCGGTTCTTTGATCAGATTCGTTTTTATGAAGTCGGCGCAGACGAGCTGCTCAAGCTGCGCGACGAATTCGAACATGGTCGTTTCAAGCTGCGCGTCGAGGGCCGTGTGTTACGACTGTCCGACTATCGAAAGTTTTTGCACGACCATGCGGCAAGCATTACTCAGTTCAAGCATTCGCAGCAGGCTGCATTCGATGCTGAACGCGAACGCTGGGAGCGAACTGGCCAAGCGAACTATAGTGCCGATCCTGCGGGCGATGCCGCCAGCGCGGACGCCAGTGTTGACATTCCACACGGCTGCATGGCGATTGCGTCGCCGGTCACCGGCAGCGTGTGGCAAGTCAACGTGCGGGCAGGTGATCGCGTGAGTGCCGGGCAGGAACTCGTGGTGGTCGAAGCAATGAAAATGGAGATCGCTATTGAAGCAGACGAGCCCGGCGAAGTCGTCGACGTGCTGTGTGCACAAGGCAGTTCAGTGAGCGCAGGTCAAGTGCTGGTGATTGTGCGACCGGAGAACAAATGACGTGAACACTAATAGTCAAGCATTGGATATTGGAACGTTACTCGCCGGTTATCGCAGCAAACAATTCACGCCACGTGAGGTGATCGAGGTAGTGCTGGCGCGCATCGCAAGCGCGCCGGAACAGCATGTGTGGATCACCCGGCTTAGTGACGAGCAGATTGATTCCTACGTACGCGCACTGGAAACGAAAATACCCGACACTTTACCGCTCTACGGAATTCCGTTTGCCATCAAGGACAACATTGATCTTGCCAACCTACCAACCACGGCAGGCTGTCCTGAACATGCGTATACACCGGAACGTTCTGCGTACGTGGTGCAGCGTTTGATCGACGCCGGTGCCATTCCAATCGGCAAGACCAATCTCGACCAATTTGCCACCGGTCTGGTGGGCACCCGCTCACCTTACGGTGCATGCCGCAATGCCTTTGACGGCAACTACATTTCCGGTGGGTCAAGCTCCGGCTCCGCCGTCGCGGTTGCGATGGGGCTGGTGAGTTTTTCGCTGGGCACCGATACGGCGGGCTCAGGACGCGTGCCCGCTGCGTTCAACAATCTGATCGGCTTGAAACCGACACGTGGCCTGCTCAGTACCACAGGCGTGATCCCAGCGTGCCGCTCACTCGACTGCGTATCTATTTTTGCGCTGTCGAGTGCCGATGCGGCGCGCGTGTTTGAGATTGTGCAGAATTTCGACACCGCCGATCCCTACGCACGCCGCACACACACCCGACCGCAGTTTCCGCAACGGCAATTCCGCTTCGGCGTACCCACCGCACCGTCACTGGAATTTTTTGGCAATACAGAATACGAACAATTATTTCACGCCACGGTCGCGCGCATCGAAGAGTTAGGCGGACTACGCATCGAGATCGACTTTCAACCCTTCTTGCAAACGGCGCGGTTGCTGTACGAAGGCCCATGGGTCGCTGAACGGTACCTCGCCATCAAAGAGCGCATCGAGCGCGCACCCGAGACGCTGCTTCCGGTGACGCGCCAGATCATCAGCGCAGGCGCACGCGGTTCGTCGCTGGATGCCTTCGCTGCGGAATACCGGCGCATGGAACTCAAGCGCGCAAGCGAAACCGTGTGGGACCAAGTCGATGTCATTATGACGCCAACAACTGGCACCCATTACCGCATTGCGCAGGTCGAAGCTGATCCCGTTCAGCTCAATAGCGATTTAGGTTATTACACCAACTTCATGAACCTGCTCGACTTGAGCGCAGTTGCAGTGCCCGCCGGATTCTGTGCAAACGGTCTGCCGTTCGGCGTCACATTATTCGCACCGGCATTTAACGATACGAATCTGCTTGCACTGGCGGATCGCGTACATCGCGTCAGCGTCACCACCGTCGGAGCAACAAAAGAAGCAATCCCCAGCGAGATTTACAACCCCGCGAGCAAGAACGATGAAATCCCAGTGGCAGTATGCGGCGCACACATGGAAGGACTCGCGCTAAACACCCAGCTCACCGAACGCGGCGCGCGTTTGTTGCAACGCACACGCACCGCGCCCACCTATCACTTCTATGCGTTACCCGGCGGCCCACCGCATCGCCCGGGTTTGATCCGCGTCGCTTCCGGCGGCGTGGCCATCGAAGTCGAAGTGTGGGCAGTCCCCGCACAACACTTCGGCAGCTTCGTCGCACAGATTCCCGCACCCCTCGGCATCGGCAAAGTCGAGCTCGCGGATGGCACGCGGGTGCCAGGTTTCATCTGTGAGGGATATGCGATTTCCGGCGCGCAGAACATTACCGCCTTGGGGGGCTGGCGAGCGTATCTGGCTAAACACTAATCCGACGACGGTACCTGACTCGAAATATTGATTGGTTCGGGATCGCACGTACCTCCAAACCACACGCATAACTTGCGGCTGTATTTCTTACGTTTCGTCCCCATCTCTTATTTTTTGCGGTGTTCTTTGACTCGTATCGCAAAACAGCGATTTCGAGTCAAGAATGCTTTTGGCCGGGCCGATAAGAAATCAAGCAGGTCAATGCAGCTCTTTCCTTACCATCAGGCATGGATCGAGTTATCCAAAACGCAAGAGGAACTCGCCATGTTGAGCTTTATCTACCAGATCGCTAACGAGTTCGAACACGAGCATGGATTCAGCCCGAACCTGTTGTGCATGAATTACACGCACCTCGAATGCCTGAAGCAGGAAATTTTTGACCCGGATGACCTGGAATCCATCGTGCAGCTCTTAGGCATGGAAATCGTTATCAGCTCGAATAACGCACTGCCGATTGTCACGTGGTCGGAAGCGCCGTGGCGCCAAACGCTCGCGAGTTAGCCACCAATTTAATTTGGTCGCAGCGCCGCCGATCTCCGGGTCGAGCGGCGTTTTTATTTGGGTGATTGCAGTGCATCCCGATAAGGCTTTGAAAAATACCCGTGTTTAGGGCACTATGTGCGCCCTAAACATAGCCTTAGATTCGGATGGTGGGATGGCAAAAGAAGATCATATTGAAATGGAAGGTACGGTAACGGAGACGTTGCCCAATACCATGTTTCGCGTGCGTCTCGATAACGGTCATATCGTGACTGCGCATATCTCTGGAAAAATGCGCAAGAACTACATTCGCATTTTAACCGGCGATAAAGTCACGGTGGAAATAACGCCCTACGATCTCAGTAAAGGCCGCATTATTTTCCGTGCTAAGTAACCTGCCTCACGTCATCTTTTCCTGATTATTCTCGTTGGCAGTTTCGATGTTGTCGCTGGTGATATCGAACACGAGTTTGTCGTCCTTCACACTGACCACGACGTTGCCGCCGCTGGCCAGCTTGCCGAATAACAACTCGTCGGCCAACGGCCTGCGAATGTTGTCTTGAATCAAACGCGCCATGGGGCGCGCGCCCATGTTCGGATCGTAGCCGCGCTCGGCTAACCACACCCGTGCTAGGTCGTCGATCTGCAACGTCACCCGTTTTTCCTCAAGCTGCGCTTCGAGTTCAATAACAAACTTATCGACCACGTGCCCAATGTGCTGCGGCGATAAGGCCCCGAACTGCACAATCGCGTCCAGACGATTGCGGAATTCTGGCGTAAACATCCGCTTTATCGCCTCAATGCTGTCGGTGGCGTGATCCTGATGCTTGAAACCGACTGACGCGCGGCTCACGCGATCCGCACCTGCATTGGTGGTCATCACCAGAATGACATTGCGAAAGTCGGCCTTGCGCCCGTTGTTGTCGGTTAGCGTGCCATGATCCATGACCTGCAACAGCAAATTGAAAACATCTGGATGCGCTTTCTCGATTTCATCCAGCAACAGCACGACGTGCGGCTGTTTGGTGATGGCTTCGGTAAGTAACCCGCCCTGATCAAATCCGACGTAACCCGGCGGCGCACCAATCAGTCGCGACACGGTGTGACGTTCCATATATTCGGACATGTCAAAGCGCACCAGCTCAATGCCCATGAATTTCGCCAGTTGCCGCGTCAACTCTGTTTTGCCCACCCCGGTCGGTCCCGCGAACAGGAACGAACCGATGGGTTTCTGTAAATTGCCCAAGCCGGAACGCGCCATTTTGATACTCATGACCAGCGTATCAATCGCTTCGTTCTGCCCGAAGATGACCATCTTCAGATCACGTTCCAAGGTTGCCAATACTTCTTTGTCGGACTTCGAGACACTCTTGGGCGGAATGCGCGCGATTTTTGCAACGATGTTTTCGATCTCACGTAGCCCGATGACTTTTTTACGTTTCGATGCAGTCTGCAAGCGCTGATTCGCGCCGGCTTCGTCGATAACATCAATCGCTTTGTCAGGAAGGTGCCGGTCGTTGATATAACGTGCCGACAACTCTGCCGCACCACGCAAGGCCGCGTGCGTATATTTCACGTCGTGATGTTCTTCGAAACGCGATTTCAATCCTTCCAGAATTTGCACGCTCTCTTCTACGCTCGGCTCAGAAACATCAATTTTCTGGAAGCGACGTGCCAGGGCACGATCTTTTTCAAAGATGCCCCGGTATTCCTGGTAGGTGGTGGAGCCTATGCATTTCATCTGACCTGATGCGAGCGCAGGTTTGATCAGGTTGGACGCATCCATCGCGCCGCCGGATGCGGCACCCGCACCGATGATGGTGTGGATTTCGTCGATGAACAAAATTGCACCGGGTTCGCGCGTGAGTTGCGACATGACCGCTTTGAAGCGCTTTTCAAAGTCGCCACGGTATTTGGTACCCGCCAGCAACGAACCTAAATCCAGCGAATAGATCGTGCAGCTCTTCAAAACCTCAGGCACTTCATCGTCGACAATTTTCTTTGCCAGACCTTCGGCAATTGCGGTTTTACCCACACCGGCTTCACCGACAAACAAGGGATTATTTTTGCGCCGCCGACACAAGATTTGCACCGTGCGCTCAACCTCCTCTTTGCGACCGATCAAGGGGTCGATCTTGCCTTGGCGCGCCAGCTCATTGAGATTCTGCGCATAGAGTTCCAACGGCGTGCGACCTGGCGCTTCTGCCGGAACATCATCTTCGGCACTGGGCGGGCCGACATCATTACCGCCCTCTGATTCCTGAACTTTAGAAATACCATGCGCAATGTAATTCACCACGTCGAGGCGCGTGACTTGCTGCTTGTTCAGGAAATACACCGCCTGGGATTCCTGCTCGCTGAAGATCGCTGCCAATACGTTCGCACCAGTGACTTCTTTTTTACCGGACGATTGCACTTGAAATACGGCGCGCTGTAACACCCGCTGGAAACCCAAGGTCGGCTGGATTTCGCGGTCACTGCCATCCGGCAACAGCGGCGTGGTCTCCTCGAGAAACGCCGCAAGCTCTTTGCGTAATTTGTCAATATCCGACCCGCACGCTTTCAATACGGCAATCGCAGCCATGTTGTCGAGTAATGACAACAACAGATGTTCAACCGTCATGAATTCATGGCGACGTTCGCGTGCACTTTTGAACGCTGTATTTAAAGTTACTTCGAGCTCTTTGCTAAGCATGATGGCACTCCAAAATTCGTTAGGCGGCTTCCATGGTACAAAGTAAAGGATGCTGGTGCTTACGTGAATATTCGTTGACCTGCACCACTTTAGTTTCAGCAACTTCGCGGGTGAAAACACCGCAGATGCCTTTTCCTTGTGTGTGCACGTGCAACATGATCTGAGTAGCTTTTTCCCGACTCATCGCAAAAAATTGTTCCAGCACGTGTACAACAAATTCCATTGGGGTGTAGTCGTCATTTAACAAGACAACTTTAAATAAGGGAGGCCGTTTGAGACGCGGCTTGGCCTCCTGCACAGTAAGTGAATCATTCCGCTCTGGTTGATTTTGTTTTGTCATAAACCGTTCATCGCACCTTGCTCTCATTTACGTTGGCCGCGCTCAGCGAGCTTACGGTTATCTTAATCTCACATATTTGCTGTCATTCAAGCAAGCCACTCTATATGTGGGAGTGATATGAATACTTCAACTCTCGAAATTATGTGCTATCACTAATGATAGTAAGAGCTCGTGTTTTTATTTTGTCGGCGAATCGGGAGTGTCGTGAAGTGTGTCGAGACGCAGCATCCCAAACCGCGGGATTTATGATGACTCTTCAAACGGGAAATACTGTCGAGTTACAAACGTCGGTTAAAGGAGGCTATGTCATTTATGCCAACAGGTGTCGTGAAATGGTTCAATAGTGCGAAGGGCTACGGGTTTATCAGTGGATCTGACAATGCGGAAGATATTTTTGCGCATTTCTCAGCCATTGAAATGGAAGGCTACCGAACTTTGAAACGGGGACAACCCGTTGAATTCGAATTAACAGTCGGGCCAAAAGGATTGCACGCCACGCAAATCCGTCTGAAGAACGAGCAGAGCAAACTGAACAATTGATAAGGCAATGATCGGTACCCGCCGGATAGTGGTACCGATCATTGCATAGGTGTAGTTGTTTTCAGCATGTCTGATCGTAATTTTTGCCCGACATTTTTTTGTACGTTTGCATGCATCATCGTGGAGCTGCACTGTCAGCGAGAATTAAAACTTACATTGAAAATGGTGAATTAGGGACGATATATGAGACAGAACAGTTGAAGTTTATTGGACCGCATGCGGCGTCATGCAAGTCATCCCAATTGCGAGGTATGTGATGAATATGGACCATGATCGGTCGTTCCGCAAAACCGCTTACGTACTCGATACCAACGTCCTCATCCACGACCCCAACTCGCTACAAAATTTTCAGGAGCATCAGGTCATTATTCCAATGACGGTGCTCGAAGAACTCGACAAACTCAAAGACACCAAACAGTCGATCGCTGCGGATTGCCGATCCGCAATCCGGATGATCGACAAACTGCTGGGCGATGCACCGCCTGAAGCGATTGAAAAAGGAATTCCGATTCGCCGCAGCGGTAGCAATGAAGTGCACGGCACGTTATCCATCATGCTGACACAACTGGATCGCTCCAAAGAACACTACCTGCCGGATGATGACAACGATAACCGCATCATCAACCGGATACGGGTGCTACAAAAAGAAAACAAAGACACAAAAATCATCCTCGTCACTAAAGACATCAACATGCGGCTTAAAGCGCGTGGCTGCGGCATCGAGTCACAGGACTATCAAACCGACCAACTGGTATCCGACATCAAGCAGCTAACCAAAGGATATGTAGAGATTCCAGGATCATTCTGGGATTTGGTAGAAAATGTCAAAACCGTCTACAAACATGGATCGGCGTATCACACGGTGCCGCATGAAGCTTTGAATTACGAAATATTTCCGAACCAGTTTGTGGTTGACCAGAAAGGCTTCGTCGGCCGTGTTACTGAGGTCACCGCAAGTGAAGTGATCTTGCGAGATTTACCGCAAGACAAGCTGCTGCATCAGGCGGCGTGGGGACTAAAACCACGCAACATTTATCAAGGCATTGCGCTACATCTCTTGCTGGATCCGGAGGTTCATTTGGTGACACTCACTGGGGCGGCAGGTTCGGGGAAAACGATCCTGGCCTTGGCAGCAGCCATTGAACTGACTGTGGAACACAAGCTTTACAATAAAATTATCGCGACACGCAGTACCCCACCGCTGGCCGAGGACCACGGCTTTCTGCCAGGAACTGAGGAGGAAAAAATGGATCCGTGGCTGGGCGCGATCAATGACAATATTGAAGCGCTGCATCTCAATGATGCCAATCCGTCGAGCAGCATCGAATTCGTCAAGAAAAAAGCCAATATCCAGTTCAAAGCGTTGAACTACATTCGCGGCAGAAGTTTTCAGCGCAGCTTCATCATTATTGATGAATGCCAAAATCTGACCCCGTATCAGGTCAAAGCCATCATCACGCGAGCAGGAGAAGGCAGCAAGGTGGTGGGTCTTGGCAACCTCTCCCAAATTGATACGCCGTATTTGAACGCTACGAGTTCCGGCTTGACCTACATGACTGAACGCTTCAAGGGATTTACGCACGGCGGCAGCGTGCACTTAAGTGGGGTACCCAGATCAATTTTGGCGGAGTACGCCGAGTCGCACTTGTAGCGAGTCGGCGGTCAAACTGGGAAGATCATTCGGCTTTCCTGACCGAGATATTTCCGGTTAAACGGCACGACTACCGTTTCGAAATATCGGTTAATACTTTTCACGTAGCGAAGCTCTTCATGCGCCTCAAAACGCTTTGATGCGCGCAATCCCATGTTGTAAGCGACCAACGCCTCGGCGTCGCTGTTGGTTTTATCCCGCAAATACAATAAAAACTTTGAAGCGATGCGGATGTTGAATTCGTCATCCGTCATCAATCGAACGATTAAATCCTCGTCGGTTCGCGATACGCCTAGCTGGGGATGTTCTTCCAACACATCTAATGCGGCAGTAACTTTAATCTGCATGACGCCGTATGAACGTTTTCCAACGGGCGCCGCGCGGTGCCCAACCCGTCCAAGCTGCCCCGCGATACTTTCTTGCAGAAGTGTGCTTTGTAACAAGCTTGCGTGCTGCTCGCCGCCGTCCTGATAGCCAATGTCATACGCTAATTTCAACAGATCGACTTGTTCTTCGGTCAACCACGATTTGGCGAGCGGATTCCAGATCGTTTTTTCCTCATCTGCGTTGCCGCTGATGGGTTGTACAGCGCGACTAACAGAGCCAAAACAACCCACCATACCGCTGGTCGCGGTGTACAGCCAACCCTGCTCACACTGAGCATCGTTTGCTATAGCAACCGCACGAATGCCAAAAAAAACGGCCACTGCCAGCGTCAGAAAAATGAACGCTCTATAAACGTAATAGGAAGTGCGTGGCGAACGTGTCTTGCGGCTTTTTGTCATCACGGTACCCAGTTAAACGAGATGCACAATGGGAAATCGGCATGCCTTCTTTCAACACTTTGATGAAGGCTCAGCCACCAATCCACGAAATTGCACTGAGTTGTTGTGGGCTGGGAGATAATTAAAACGCGACAGCTTGTTAGGTAAATTTTCTCTAGACTTTGGGTCTACGGAGCTGCCATGTATTCTAACTGTTTCGGAACTGCAATCCAAACTGACGAACCCGAAGTGCGCCATATTTTTGGCAGTTTTGCTTGCACTGAATGTTTCAAGTACAAGCCAGAGGGAACTCACGCAATTCTCGCGATGAAGCCAAGCGCAAAAACTGCCATTCGCTGACGGGGGAGGGAATTTAGGCGTGCCGAGCGGCATCAACGTCGCCGTCGCGTGTGGCGACCGCTGACTCTGCATCGGCAAATTCAGCGGCGAGTTCAATGCGATTTCGACCCAAGCGTTTCGCGCGATACAGCGCTGCGTCAGCGCGTTCAACAAAATCACCCAGCGACTCACCCTGGCTATATTCCGCCAAGCCCGCAGAGAAGGTTGGCATTGGAAGATGCTCGCCGTTATACGCGCAAACCACTTCGCTCACCCGGATCTGCACCTTCTGCAATGCACGCAGCGCCCCAACATGCGTGGTGTTGGGGAGAATGACTGCGAATTCTTCGCCGCCGTAACGCGCCACCATATCGTGATGGCGGAACGTCGACAGAATCTGCTCAGCATAACCTCGCAGCACCGCGTCGCCTCCACCATGTCCTCGCAGGTCGTTGATGGCCTTGAAGCCGTCGAGGTCGATGATGGTCATGGACACGGGCACGCCGTAGCGTTTCACGCGCCCGACTTCATCTTCCATGCGACGCAGAAACGCGCGCCGATTCGGCAGGCCGGTTAATTCGTCAGTTAAGCTCAGCAGGCGAACCCGGTCTAACTCGTCATTCAGATGTTGGTTGCTGGATTCAACCAGACTCAAATATTTGTTAGCGCTGTCGAACTTATCCGTGAGCAGGCGGTGTTTCTTTACGAACTTGTTGACCTCGTTAATTAGCGTTACGCGCCGCTTCTCAACATCTTGTATCCGCTCAGCTTCACGTAACGCATCGAGCTCCACGCCTAACAACACGCCGAACTCCTGATTTTGCGCGATGGCCTCGTCGACGTGACGCGAGAGCGTGGTACGAATTTGCGAAAATTCTTGGTTTTTTTGATTGAAATGATCGCGGACCGCAACGTCGATGCTTTGCTGCGCGTCACCGCCATCAATGTCAGTAGTATCTCGAGGACTAGTTACTGTGGAAAACGGTATCGGCTTGACGCAGGTCGCATGTTCGGGAGAGTTAGACGCTGCGAGAATTGTTTCGTTAACGAGGTTAACCCGCCTGAACACTTTGGACATGTAATCTTGCAGGGAATTGAGTTCCGCAGCACGCAACGGTGGCGCCGTGCGTAGCTCCATCATTTGCAGCTGCTTTTCTAAAACCGGGTTATCGTCGGCAATATAGGCCGCAAAGGACGTCAGCGTCAGGCGCAATAATGCACTTTGGCCAAGTGTGATTGCGTGATGGGCTCGTTCCGCATCCAACAGCAACGCACGCACATGATCTGCAACTACCGCGTCAAGCTCGCTCACTTTCAGCTCGTTCAGAAGCAGCAGCGCTTTTGAAAGCAACGAATGATCAAGCGTCCCAGATGGTCCGTCACTCAACATCTTTAGCCTCATAAGACGCGCAACGACCGAAGGCTAGTCAAGCTCAGCCCCGTACCTCCCTCCCCCACTCACTAAGCTCCTTCGAACGGGCGCCATTATATTACTTCAACCTTGCCATGCAATTAATTTGGGCGGTTTCAAGTCCCAAGTGCAAAAAGTGCAGCATGATGCTGCTTAAAGTCGAAAGCGTCAGGTATGAACAACTCGGCGGGACACTTGAATCCGAGTGACTTGCGCGGGCGAGTGTTTAGTTTCCAGGCGATTTCGTCC
>JANMQQ010000413.1:0-11772 GCA_031370545.1 Gammaproteobacteria bacterium | reverse complement strand
CGCCCGCGTCGAGCAGTCAGACATTCACTATCCCGTCGCCATCGACAACGATTACACCAACTGGAACCGCTATCGCAATCAGGTCTGGCCCGCGCTCTATCTGATCGACAAACGCGGCATGCTGCGCCACCGAAAAATCGGCGATGGCGATTACGCTGACACCGAGCAAAAAATTCAGAGCTTGTTACGGGAAACCGCGTCGTAACGATTTGCATCGTGTGATCATCTTGTGAACTTTTCGCATCACACTGTTCCTCTGAATGTTTTGGAGGATGTCCGTATGACCACAGTTCAATCCAGATTCAGCATGATTCTCGCCGGGAGCGCGTTACTGGCAGTTTGCCTGACGAGCCTAAGCCCAGCGGCCGACGTTGTACCGCTGTCCGGCCCGGCGCCGGATGTGATCAGCGACACGTGGCTGAACTCCTCGCCGCAAACCCTGTCCGGGTTACGTGGCAAGGTGGTGCTGGTGGAGTTCTGGACTTTTGAGTGCTGGAATTGTCACAACGTGGAGCCCTACATCAAGCAATGGTACCAGCGCTACCGTGATGCGGGGCTGGAAATCATCACCGTGCATGCGCCCGAGTTCGACCGCGAACGCGATATTGCAAATGTGCGTGCGTATGTTGACAAGGCGGGCATCAAATACGCCGTGGCAATCGACAACGACTTCACAAACTGGCATCGCTACCACAATCGCTTTTGGCCCACGCTGTACTTGATCGACAAACACGGGATGGTGCGTTACAGCAAGATTGGCGAAGGTGATTACGCCGGTACGGAGCAGCAAATCCAGGCGTTATTACAGGAAGCGGGGTAGCCGTTTTTCGGGCAAAAAAAGGCCCGGTGAAAACCGGGCCGTGAGTTAAATACCCTGTTTACCCCTTACAGCGCCGGACAGGTTGCGACCGTTGCACCCAGCAAGGGTTGAATCATATTGAACTGATAAGGGTTGATGGTCGGCAACCGTTTTACCGTGATGCGATGCAATGGAAGATTGGTGTCATTAACGAAGCCACCGATGCCGCCGTCGGCGCTCGCAGCCTTGAGGTATTTCACGACCGCTTCCGTGATGTCCAGCAGCGTGTTGCTGTCGGGTAACGCGGCAGGGTTGACGTCCACCACCAGTCCGTCATTTGTCACGACCTGCACCAAGCGTCCTCGGCAGGCATTGCAATTGTTGATGGTGCCGGGGTCTTCCGCAAACCAATAACCGGCTACGGAGTACGCAGGATTGCCGCTGAGGCATGCCTGTGTGGTTTTGTTGTAGGTGTCCTTGGGATCAACCAGCACGCCTTTGACCTTAATGTTGGTGCCGCGCTCGGTCCTGCCGTCGCCAACGTATCCAGCGCAGCCATCCAGATCGAAGCTGATGTTGCTGTAACCGAACATCCAGCCGCCGGTCCACTTCAAGGGGTCAGGATTAAACGTGCCGTCAGTGGAATTTTCAATCTGCGTTTTCAGATCGGCACCGCAGGCTTTAGTCCCGCGGCCGAGTTTGGCGGCGACCGGGATGAAGTGGTAAATGTCTTCCATGGTGATGTTCCCGCCAACCGGAATATTCGTGCCGTAACGGAAACCCCGTACCGCAGCGGCGTCGGTCATGCCTGCCCAACGCATGGCATCGGCAATTAAGTCATGCGACGACCCCTCGACCACGCCGGGCATGTCTTCGGTGACGAAGTTGGAGCGGTGCAAAGCGACCCCGGTGGTGGCAATGACTTCATCCACCGGGCGCATGAGCGTCGTGGTGTTGCCACCCACGGATACTTTTTGACCAGCGACAAATGTGCCGGTTAAAAATGGCGCGCGTACTTGCGCGACTTTGGCTGCGATCATCGCATTTTCCGGGATGTCGTCGGTGACGATATGCGGCGTCCATTTCCATTTGTCAAGCTTGCCCTTTTTTACCAGCAACTTGAGCTCGCCGATCATGGTGCCGTCCTGTCCTTCTTCGACAATGATGGTGCCTTTGGAAGTCACGATGGGTGTGGTGTTGCGCTCATGCATATCGGAGTTCAGGATCACATCGACACCGGCAAATGTTTCGGCCAGCTTGATATCGCGCGCCATTTCCAGCTCTGAAATCATTACCACCAGGTCGACCTTCTCCTGATTACGCAGGATGTCGACGTAGCAGGGCAGCTCGATATTCCCGTCTGTGAATTGAAAGCCCGCAGTAACTTTCGGTCCGATGGCGGCAATGGCGCGTGCAGTGGTAAAGCCAAGGATACCGACCTTGACCTTTCCGATGTTCCGGATCTGATAAGTCGGAAGCACGCGCTTGAATTTGTTTCCGGTGGTGGCATCTGTAAGTCCACACACTGCAGTGGGATCAAACTGGTTCGCGTAGTAGAGGTTGGCGCCCAGAGCGCTCCAGTTTGCTGCAGGCGGGTTGCCGCCTTGGCCAACAAAGGTTTCGATGAAGCGATCCGGCCCGTACAGAAAATCCCAATTGCCAGGCGCATCCACATCAATGCCAAACAGATTGATCACGTCGATCACCGCCTGGCCGCGCGTGAACAAGGCTTCACCGGATCCCTGTACGGTGTCTCCGGTGTTGACAAGCAGTGAACGGCTCGCGCCTGCCTCAAACGCATTGCGTCGAATGTCGTTGATCACCGTATACATGCGCGCCAGCCCCCCCTCGAGGAGGCCGGTGCTATCGCTACGTACATTTGCACGCGGCACGAGATGGCCGTGAATATCGCCGATGTGGATGAGTGTGACCAGCCCGCTGCCAGGACCGGTGGCACCGCCGATGCCTTCGGTATTCTGCTGATCATTTCCCGATGTGGTGGGCGTGTCAGATTTTGCAGCAGGATCAACACACCCGGTGATGATGACCGCGCATGCAAACACACCCAGCGCCGCACCTTTGCTTAAAGTCGAGAGCCGGTTACGAAGTGCCATGGTAAACCCCCTTGGTGGACGCGCACCTGTGTCAGGCGTGCGTAGAGCGCAATGATAGGAAGCGAGTTTGACGACTCACAAGCAGCGGTTTTCGGACTGACTTGGCAATTCGATACTTTGCCGAAAAATTATTTGTATCTATGACAAAGCTCAGATTATTGGCATTTGCGTCGTGCCCGACGCGATGTGTTCTAGCACGCGTGACAAAAACGTGATTAATCCGTGACTCCGACGTGAACATCGCAGTCCACAGTTCACCTCGCGCCAACAACGCGCGGACGTTTTCCGTAACCATCAAAAACTTTCTACTGGAGAATCAAGATGCGTAACACAACATCAATGTTTGCACGATGCGTACTTTCTGCTGCGGTTTTGGTCGCGACCACCGCGTGGGCCGACGACGATATGGAAACGTATAAAATTACTGTCACCAACCTGACCCGTGGGCAACCCATCGCACCCGTGATGGCGGCCACTCACCAAATGGGGATGTCGTACTTTCAGGCCGGTGAAGCGCCGAGCGCCGAGCTCGCCGCGTTAGCCGAAGCGGGTAACGGCAAACCGATGGCGGCGAAGTTACTCACCACACCCGGCGTCAGCGACGCACAGGTCGGCGCCGGTGGAACCGGACCAGGCAAAACCACCACGATGATGGTCACCGCACGTCGCGGCACGGATCGGTTAAGCCTTGGCGCCATGCTCGGCAACACCAACGACGGATTCATCGCGCTGCGTGACGTTGCATTACCCAAGGGCCAAAAAGTAGTGACCTACATGGCGGACGGTTACGATGCGGGTAGCGAATCCAACGACGAACTGTGCGCCACGGTTCCCGGCCCCGCCTGTCACGGTGCGGCACTTTCTCCTGAAGACAGCGGTGAAGGCTACGTGCACATTCACGCCGGTGTGCATGGCATCGGTGGGCTGAGCGCGGCTGAATACGACTGGCGAAATCCGGTGGCGCAGATTGTTGTTGAACGTATGAAGTAAGCGTTGTAACGAACAACGGCGAGCCGGTGCAGTTGCATCGGTTCGCCGATTTTTTTCATCAAAAAAATAATGCGCCAACGTGGTCTATCGCGACGGCGGATGCGATTACGGAGGTGTGGTAATTCCAGGAGCAGCACGCAGCAACCGAGAAAATTGGTTCAGATCCGTGCCGTTAATGTCGGAGACCGCCCAAAACCGCATGCCTGCCTGCGTCCATTCATAAGCCGTATAACCTTGCCATCGGTTCTCGCTAACCGCCGACACGTGCTCATCGGCTGCGGCCGGCCAGATGAATAAATTGATCACGTGCTTGCGATATTGGTACACCAAGACGGCGACCTGCCGGTTATTGACATAATCCAGTCGCCCGCCCGTCAACGCGAAACCCTGCGCGGCAAGGTCGTAGACCGGTGGAGAAAAATCCAGTTGCCCGATGAACCATGGCTTCACGGTATGTTGATCGGTCGAGCGGATGTCGGTGAGATGTTCGGCCATCAATGAGCGCACGTGTCCGGCAATCACTTCGCGCGCGATCAGTTCATCGGTTGACGGCATACTGAGTACCAGCACAAGACTGGCGCCAAATAGCACAACACTGCTCAGCGCCGCGCCCATGCTCGGCCAGCGCCAGGTATTTAGATAATCCAGCCAGCGTGATTTCTCTTTCTTATGCAGCTCCGCATGAATGCGGTTGCGCAAACTCGCTGGTGCCTTGAAATAGGGCGTAGCGGTTTTAATCGCCGCGCGTAAATCCATCTGCGCGCGCAGCCGCTGCTGACAGGCGCCGCAGGTTTGCAAGTGCGACTCCATGCGCGCCATGGTTAGCGCGTCGAGCTCGCCGTCCGCATAGGCGTTGAGCATGACATTTAATTCGTTACAGTCCATCGGTGCCATCCTGCGGTGCCGCAGCGCCGGACGTAAGGATTTGTTGCAAACGCTTGCGCGCGCGGGCCAGTCGTGACATGACCGTGCCCACCGGCACGCCGGTGATCGAAGCAATCTGCTTGTAAGGCAATTCTTCGAGTTCGCGCAACACCATTGCCTCGCGAAATTCCACCGGCAACTGTTCAATGGCCCGTCGCAGTTGGTCGTCGTCGGCTTGCTGCGACAACTGTGTTTCAGGGTTCGAAGACGACAACCCGACGATCTCGCTTGCCGCCGATGCCGAGTCGAAATAGTCGTCTTCAATCGTCATGGTGAGCTCCTGCATGCGATGTTGTCGTAACCAGGTAAAGGTCGTGTTGCGCACGATGGTCAGCAGCCACGCACGTGCGTCCGTGCCGTGAAAGCTTGCAAAATATTTCAACGCACGCACACACGACTCCTGCGCGAGGTCTTGCGCATCGTGGTCATTGCCCACCAGCCAGCGCGCCAGATTGAACGCGGCATCCAGATGCGGCAGCACGCATTGCTCAAACCGCGCAAGTTCTTGGTTGTTTTTCGCCACGCGTTGTTAATGCCGTTGGTAAGTTAATAACTCGAATATTGAATATTTTATTCCCCGGCATGCGATTTGAATTTTCGCGGGAATAAATTCCGGCAGCCGCAGGTTATACAAGATGAGTCGGGCAATCAAAGTCTTCAGGAGGGTGTTATGAAATCGGTAATTGCAAAGATGATGTTCGTAGTTGCTTCATTAAGTCTCTTGGCGGGAATCTCGCTTGCAGCGGGTGCACCCGTCGCGACGCCGGAAAAGAAGCCGTACAACATGGTGATTCAGCTTACCGAAGATAATGAAAAAGTCGCGAACATGGCACTTAATAATGCGGTTAATGTGCAAAGAGAACTGGGCATCGACAACATCAATATTGAAGTCGTGGCCTATGGTCCCGGATTAAAAATGCTGCTCAAGGACAGCCCGGTCGCCGGTCGCATCAAGGATCTTGCGCTGCAAAACGTGAGCTTCGCGGCCTGTGGAAATACCATCAAAAGATGGGAAAAAGACAACAACGCCAAGGCCGAAATTACCGAAGGCGCGCACGTGGTACCGGCCGGTCTGGTGCGGATTCTGAATCTGCAACAGCAAGGCTGGAGTTATATCCGGCCGTAGTTGCGTTGAAGGAGTGGTGAAACGACAACGATGATCGGCTGGGATGTTGAGACAAGCAATGGTTTCGACATGGCACTTTTACGCGCAATTCCCGCCGGGCACGTCGCCAGAAGTGTCAGACTGGCCCGTCGCCGCCGGTGAATTGCTTGCTGCCAAGTGAGTGTGAGTGCATGCGGGCAAGCTCTCGTGCTCGCCAAACGGCTGGAGGCAGCCCGACATGTTTTTTAAAGGCGCGGCTGAAAGCAGCCAAGCTTTTATATCCGACTTCTGCTGCTATCCGGTCGATTCCTTTATGCGCCAATGCAAGCTTTCGACACGCAACATGCATACGCC
Source organism: Gammaproteobacteria bacterium (assembly GCA_031370545.1). Classification (GTDB taxonomy): domain Bacteria; phylum Pseudomonadota; class Gammaproteobacteria; order SG8-11; family SG8-11; genus UBA6921. The sequence continues at coordinate 5,486 of JANMQQ010000413.1, read as the reverse complement.
ATGTCGCGACATAGGCCATTGTGCTGACTCCAAGCGCTTCCGAAAATCGCGCCGCAAATCGTGATGGTGACATTGCGACGTGCCGCGCTAGCCGCTGGACTGACCAGTCTTCGCCCGGGCGCGCATGGATGGCAATGATCGCTCGGCCAATGACCGGATCTTTAATTCCGCGGAACCAATTGGCTTCGTGATTCGGCACGGATTCAAGATGTGCGCGCACAGCCTCAGCGCACAACACTTCTAAAAGACGTTCGACAATATAGCCGCCGCCGAGCGACTTGCGGTCAATCTCCTCGGCCATCAGTCGGGCGACCCCTGACAAATTGTGCAGCGTGCCCGAACGGGACAGGGCTACGCGCATCACGCGCGGCAAGGCGTTGAAGAGTGGATTGAACGCTACGTCATGGAGTAAAAAAACACCGCAAAGCAGCGACGTCGCCGACGCATGGCTGGCCGTGATGGGGCGCTGCATATTTTTGTTACCGGCCAGCAAAGACTCGATCGCTTGAGTTTGGCGTGCTTTGCCTTGGGAGATGCGGTGGGCTGTTCCGCCGAAGCAAATCACCATTTCACCTGCCGTCAAAAGAACACGCTCTCCTCCCTCAGGTTCGATTTCGCAGTGCCCGAACTCGACAAGGTGAAAGGCAACCACGCGAGTTCCAGTGTCCGCACCGAGTAGCGCCGCCAATCGATCCGCTGTTGGAATGGCAATCGCCCACGGCGGGGAATAGGCCTCGCGCAGTAACACACTCCCACGGATGCGCAGGGATCTCAGTGCATCGTCAACAACATCTCCATCCAAGTCAGCTTCAGTTGTTTCTGCAAAGACATCGGTTGTTTCGAGCATAGATACAACTCCGCTGTGTCTCTAACCTGCATACATGCATGTTAATCATCGAAGGGGTCAAAAGCCATGTTAACCATCTCGTCCGTCTGGACCATGTTCGGTCTCGATCTTCTTATGATTGTTTACACGCTTTGGGTGATATCCGCTTTCAAACCAGCGGGTCGAGCGGTAGTCATTTTCGGCATCGTGATGTTGGTCTGGCTCGCCGCCCTGCACTTGGGATTATCGCAACAGTCCCTGTTCCCCAACGACATCTCCGGTGTTGTCTTTCTCATGATCATCGTGGTCGGCGTCGGCTTGGTGGGCGCAGTACTGCTGCTCATCCCGCCGCTGCGTCATTTATTGTTGAATCTAGATCAGCGCCAACTATTACTCCTGCAGGGAGTCCGGGTCTTTTTCGGCGCGACCTTCCTGATGCAGGCAAGTCTCGGCGTACTGCCGCAAGCGTTCGGTATCGTCGACGGCTTCACCCATATTAGCGCCGGTTTCTTCGGCCTGATCGCCGCGTTCTCGGTGGCCGCTGGTGTTCAAGGTCAACGCCGCGCCTGGTTTGCAAACATCTTCGGACTGGCGGATATCCTGATCGTCGCAAGTACCTTGGCGCTGGTGCTGCTGCCTCAGATTGGCCCGCACCACAGCATGATGTATGCGGTTTTTCTGCCCGCGCCGCTGTGGGTCTGGTTTCATTTGATTTCCATTTGGAAGTTGGTTCGCAATGACGGCAAGGACGTGCTTCATGCAGCCCCGCGTTGATTTACCAATTTGTAGTTTCACCTGATGAGGAGAACATTATGAAGAAGGCGGTCGTGCTCGCGTTGGCCTCAGTGGTCCTGGTTTTGACAGGCTGTAACAGCTTCGTTCTTAAGACCGTCATGGGGACAGTTGATCCCTATTTTCACGGGCCAGGTATTGACGGCACCAAGTTCGAGAAATTAACCGACAAGGTTTACACGTTTCGGTGGAATTGGTATCGCAATGTAATCATCGTGACCAACGCGGGACTGGTCGTCATCGACCCGATGAATCCCGCGATGGCCGCCGCGCTCAAGCAAGAGTTAGATCGGAATTTTCCAGGTCAGAAAATTCACACGCTGATCTATTCGCACTACCACCTCGACCATACGGGAGGCGGTGCCGTGCTGGCCCCGGATGAAATTATTGCCCACGAAAAGTCCCCGCAGTATTGGCAAGATTTTGAGCATAAAAATTTGCTCGAACCGACACGGTACATTTCCGGCGACACCGTGTTGAACATTGGCGGTGTGGAAATTCGGGCGCTTTATCTCGGGCTTTCGCATACAGATACGCTCTACGCATTTCATATTCCTTCCGAACGTTTGGTATTCACCGCCGACCTGGGTCTTGTCAAGACCGTTGCTCCGGACGGCGTGCCGGACCGCTATGCGCCGGGTTATCTGGCGGCGATGAATCGCGTCATCGCGCTCGACTTCGACACGTTCGTGCCGTCGCATTTTGGTTACGGCACACGCAACGACTTGATCGAATGGCGCGATATGCTGGAAGACGGACGCAGACTGGCGCGGGACGCAATCCGCACCACCGGTTCCTTAGGCGTTCAGGACAATCAGATGGGCAGGTACTTTGACGCTGTTTATTATCCGATGCGCGAAAAATATGGAACATGGCATGGCTTCAACGAGATGTTCATTCTCAATATCGTGCGCGATATCGAGGGCGAAGCACTGGGGCACTAATCATTGCATGTACGATCTCATGCAGGAGTAGCCCGCATAAAGTCGATAAACACGCGCACCTTCGATGGGACATACGATCGTGACGGATAAACGAACCACGCCGCGGTCTTGAAGTCCTCTGCGGTTACTTCCCATTTGGGGAACAAATCGACGAGCTTGCCAGACTGGATATCATCCTGAACTAACCAGTCTGGCAACAGCGCAATCCCCATTCCCGCGAGGGCGCATTGCTGTAATCCGATGGCGCTGGATACCAATAACCTGCCCTTGATCGGGACCTCGCTCTGCATGCCTTTTTTGTCCCGGAAAATCCAGCGTGACCGAAAACCTGCCAGCGGAAACAGCAGGCAGTTGTGCTCACTCACCTGAGTCGGCTGCTTCGGTGTGCCATGTCTTTGCAAATACTCCGGATTCGCGACCACCCGATAGCGCGTGTAAGTAAACAATTGCGCCACCAGGTTCGAGTCTGGGAGCGTGCCCAGACGAACCGCGATATCCACACGCTCGGCCAGCAAGTCCACGACCGCATCGGTCAACATTAAATCCACGACCAAATCGGGATATTTCTCTGCGAACGCGGGGAGTCGCGGCAAGACAAACTTCAGTCCGAATGAATTCGAGGCGGTCACGCGCAACGTTCCGGTAACGCGGCTGGAAACATCGACGGCGGCGTGCTGCGCATGCTGTATTTCCTCGATGAGTGGCTCGACACGCTGGAAGTAAATGTTACCCGCCTCGGTCAGCGCCAATTGACGAGTGTTGCGCTGAAAAAGCCGCACGCCAAGTTCCGTTTCGAGTCCAGCGATGATGCGTGAAACCGACGAAGGATCCAGGTTCTGGTCGCGGGCAGCGGCAGCGAAACTGCCGTGCTTGACGACCAGAGAAAAAAGTTCGAGTGCGTTGGTATCCATGTGATGGCGGAATCTCCAGCGAGTGATGATGCAGATGAGCCGGGCACGGGATTCGTGCGCGATCTGCATCATAGCAATGAAGATAATGCTCTGTAATGCGCGCATCCCCTGGCCTAGAGTCACTCATCGGCAGCACGCCAGTAACAAAGTGCTGACGAGAATGTTCGACCTGGCCCGCTGCAGATGTGTGAGCGGGCGCTAACCGATGAAACTAACTCCTGGAGAATGCCATGCAGATCAGAAACGCAACCGCCTTGGTTACCGGCGCTAACCGAGGCATTGGCCTCTCGCTCGTCAAGGCGTTATTGAATTCCGGTGCAAAAAAAGTCTACACCGGGGCACGTGACGTGAAAACGCTGGAAGCGGTCGTGGCGCTGGATCGCGCGCGTGTGCAGCCCTTGCGTCTCGATGTCACTAACGCGGAACACATCAGTGCGGCTACGGCAGCGGCCCCGGATGTCAATCTGTTGATCAACAATGCCGGCATCCTCGAATTTGGCAGCTTCGTCGACGTCGCGGCCGACAAGGTCGCGCGACAATTCGAGACCAATTTCTACGGCAAGCTCAATATGGCGCTCGCCTTCGCGCCGGTCATTGAAGCCAACGGCGGCGGTGCGATCATCAATCTACTGAGTTTGGTCGCGCTCGCGAGCATGCCGGGGCTGTCTACTTATAACGCGTCGAAGGCGGCGGCGTGGTCGATGACGCAATCACTGCGCGCGACACTCGCCAGCAAAAAAATCCAGGTCATCGGCGTGTTTCCGGGCGCGGTGGATACCGACATGCTGGCGGGCGTGGACATGCCCAAGACGAGCCCAGCGGACATTGCGTCTGCGGTTGTCTCAGGTGTTGAGTCCGGCATGGAAGATATCTTTCCTGACCCGATGTCGACGCAGCTTTATGCGGCGTGGAAGACGGACCATAAGGCAGTGGAACGCCAGTTTGCGCTCATGTAGGAGTCATACCATGACAGCAATATTGATTACGACTGCGACAGTGGCCCCCGGCGGCCAGGATGCACTGGAAAAATACGCGACAGGAACCATTGCTCTTATTCATGCAGCCGGTGGGGAAGTAATTTCTCGCTTGCGACTTTTGGACACGGTCGTCGGTGACGGCAATAGACGGCCCGATCTGGTTGCCGTGATGCGATTCAGCAGCACGGACGCTATTCGTGTTTTTTTGAACAGCGAGGAATATCGCCGTCAAGTGCCATTGCGTGACATTGCGTTCTCTGAAGTGCATTCCTATATTGCGGAGGACATCTAATGCGATTGGCAACAAGATGTGATTTTTGTCTGGGTGATTTTCCGGAACATTTATTTTTTTATTCGCCGTAAGGTTTCATAGTCACTTGCGACAAATCCAGCCGGTCTAACAAGTTCACTACCATAGGAGTTTTTCATGAAACTGTTTAATGCCATCGCGATGCTGGGCATCGTTTGCACAATAAGCATTCCGGGGTTGTCAACGGCGCAAGCGTCTGATATGAACCCGGCGCTGCCGAATTACGCCGAAGGCGTAAAAGAGGTGGATAAGGAGCTCTATACAGGTAAAGACGCCATTAAAGTTGACGAGCACGACATGGCGATTTTCATGAAAGCATCGGAAGAACTGGCAAAACAGATGCCGGATGCCGGTCTCAAAGTCGGTGAAAAAGCGCCGGATTTTTCATTGAAAAATCCTAATGGTAAAACAGTAAAGCTCAGTACTTTGTTAAAGAAAGGCCCCATTGTTTTAACGTTCTATCGCGGCGCGTGGTGCCCCTATTGCAACTTGCAAATGCATCAACTCACGGAGTCACTGCCACAATTCAAAAAGTACGGAGCATCTATTGTTGCGATTACTCCACAGACACCTGATAAAACCCAGGCCCAATTTAAAAAAGATGGCTACCCTTTCGAAGTGCTAAGTGACTTGGATTATTCGGTCATTAAATCGTACAAACTGCTCTGGGAAGTCTCACCGGAACTAGATGCCTCGTACAAACACGCCTTTGGCCTGGATATCGCT
>JANMQQ010000253.1:0-7737 GCA_031370545.1 Gammaproteobacteria bacterium | reverse complement strand
TTCCGTAATCCAAGCTTCGCCAAATACGACCGCAAAGTTATGTCGGTATCTTTTGAGACTTTGACCGTCCAACGGACTGAGTTGTCCATATCTGCACCTATACGTTTATACGTCTATGCGCTTAACTGTAGCAATGGAGCTCTGAATATTCAATTGAACACTCCTCCGTTGTTCAGAGACATCTTGCGTAGCGGCCTTACGGTGGACTTTATTTTTTATTTCTTTCGACAAGGGATTTTCCACCGCCTGCTGGATGGCGCGCGCACCGAGTAATCCGGAAGCTCTGCGTACCGAACCGGCGTACATGGAGTGCAAGCGATGGGTGGGGCTCGTGGCGGGAAAAGTGATTCTGCGCGGCGTACTACCCAAGGAGTGGGACCAACTCCCCGCGCCGTGATTCTTACTTCACCGTTTCCAAAATCGCGATCTCTTTTTTGAGTAGATCGTTGGCGAGTTCGGAGAGGGCGACGCCTTTTTTGGATGCGATGGTGGACAGATACGCCTGCACCTCGGCATCCAGATACACCGGCAGGTTGAATACGGCCTTGGGGTTATAGAACTTGCCGCGCACGCCTTTGGAGAAATCGATCTCTGCGGGCAGATCGTCGTCGTGGGAAGGAATGTTTGCTGTCGTCATGGCGTCACCTATCGAGGTTCATTCTCGTAAAAAAGCCGTTCACGTTTTGTGGCCGCGCGCGCCGAAATGATACGAACATGTGCGCGGTGGGGCTCGGTGAGCTGGTAGGTGTGGGCCACCGCCAACAACATCCCGCTTCGATCATGCCCCAGTGTAAACCAACGCTCCTCGGATTGACTGTGGGCCGCATCAAAGACCGTGAGCGCCAACGCATCCGCGAATACCGTCGCCGCCTGATCGAACGTTACCCCGTGTTTTGCGATGTTGACTGTGGCTTTGGCGGCATCCCAATCAAAATTATAAACAGTCTCGGTGCTCATTTAATCTGGAATATTCCCTGCTGCTTTCAACGTGACCGCGCCGAAGAACACCGCCGCCATTTTAGCCTTCCATTTAAAATCCCCTGGTTCAATACCAAGGAACGGGGCTTGCTGGAGGAGGGCAGCTCCATCCACTAGATAATAGCGGATCGCACGGGTAAGACCACAGCGATGTTGCACTGGAGTGCGGTCAATTCTTCACAGGTTAAGTTCAAGCGATGGATTCCTTCCTCGTTTACTCCTCCGCCTCGAAAAACAAGCCAGTGATTACCCCCACTCGTAATATCAGTTGAGCGGGTTAAACTTTCATCAATCAGTTGCTGATCTCACCCCGCCCGCCGCTCGCTCTTGCGAAAACCCAGCTCGCCGCCGCTCACGTCGATCATAATGACATCACCTGGCACGAACTCGCCGCTCAAGATTTTTTTCGACAGCGGGTTTTCCACCGCCTGCTGGATCGCGCGCTTCAGCGGACGTGCGCCGTAGACGGGATCGAATCCGGCTTCTCCCAGTTTATCCAACGCGGCGGTGGTGAATTCAATATCCATTTGCCGTTCGCGCAGGCGCGCTTGCAGGTAGTGGGTCTGGATACCCGCGATGGAGCGAATCTGTTCGCGACCCAGCGGATGAAACACCACCAGCTCGTCCACCCGGTTGATGAATTCGGGACGGAAATGCTGGCTGACAATACCGAGCACCACGCGCTTCATTTCTGCATAATTTTCTTCGCTTGCTTCCGCCATCTTTCCGCCTACCACATTGGCGAGCCCATAAGTAGCGCCAGCCATTTCCTGGATCGCTTGTGAGCCGAGATTCGATGTCATCACGATGACGGTGTTGCGAAAATCCACGGTGCGGCCGTGGCCGTCGGTGAGGCGGCCGTCGTCGAGCACTTGCAGTAGTACGTTAAAAACATCAGGGTGCGCCTTCTCGACTTCATCGAGCAGAATCACCGAATACGGTTTGCGCCGCACGGCTTCGGTGAGGTGTCCGCCTTCTTCGTAGCCAACATAGCCCGGCGGCGCGCCGATCAAACGTGCGACGGAATGCTTCTCCATGAACTCGCTCATGTCGATGCGTATCATGGCTTCGTCGGTGTCGAATAAAAACGCTGCGAGGGCCTTGGTGAGTTCCGTTTTGCCTACGCCAGTTGGCCCTAAAAACAGGAAGGAACCATTGGGGCGATTGGGGTCGGACAGCCCGGCACGCGAACGGCGAATGGCGTCTGATACTGCGTGCACGGCTTCCTCCTGCCCGACCACGCGCTTACGTAATTCGTCTTCCATGCGCAGCAGTTTGTCGCGTTCGCCTTCGAGCATTTTGTTCACCGGAATGCCGGTCCACTTGGAAACCACTTCAGCGATTTCTTCTTCGGTGACGCGATTGCGCAGCAATTTTTTCTCTTGCTTCTCGCTCTCGCCCGCCAGCTTTAATTGCTTTTCCAATTCGGGAATGCGCCCGTATTGCAGCTCGGACATGCGCGCCAAATCATTTGCGCGGCGCGCGGTCTCGACATCTTGGCGAGCGCGATCCAACGCCTCCTTAATATGTTGCGCACCTTGCAACGACGCCTTTTCAGCTTTCCATATTTCATCAAAGTCGGAGAATTGATGTTCGAGCCGACCAATTTCACTTTCCAGATTATCGAGTCGCTTGCGTGATGCCTCGTCGGATTCTTTCTTCAACGCCATGCGTTCGATTTTGAGCTGGATCAAGCGGCGTTCGAGCCGGTCCATCTCCTCCGGTTTCGAGTCGATTTCCATGCGAATACGGCTGGCCGCTTCGTCGATCAGGTCGATGGCTTTGTCCGGCAAATTGCGGTCGGCGATATAGCGGTGCGACAACATCGCGGCCGCAACAATCGCTGGGTCGGTAATGTCAACACCGTGATGAACTTCGTATTTTTCTTTTAGCCCGCGCAAGATCGCGATGGTGTCTTCGACGCTCGGTTCGCCGACCAGCACTTTTTGAAAGCGCCGTTCCAGCGCAGCGTCTTTCTCGATGTATTGGCGGAATTCATCCAGCGTAGTGGCGCCCACGCAGTGCAATTCACCGCGCGCGAGGGCGGGTTTCAACATATTACCGGCATCCATCGAGCCTTCGGCTTTACCTGCACCGACCACGGTGTGCAATTCGTCGATGAACAAAATAATTTGTCCTTCCTGCTTCGACAAGTCCTTGAGTACCGCTTTCAAGCGTTCTTCAAATTCGCCGCGAAACTTCGCACCCGCAATCAGGGAACCCATGTCGAGCGACAGCAAGCGTTTGCCCTTGAGACTTTCCGGCACCTCACCGTTGACGATGCGCTGCGCCAGCCCTTCGACAATCGCCGTCTTGCCAACACCTGGCTCCCCGATCAACACCGGGTTGTTTTTGGTGCGCCGCTGCAACACTTGAATGGTGCGGCGAATTTCATCGTCGCGGCCGATCACCGGGTCAAGCTTGCCCTGCTCGGCGCGCTCGGTCAGATCAATCGTGTATTTTTTCAAGACCTGGCGCTGGTCTTCGGCATTGGCGTCTTGCACCTGCTGCCCGCCGCGTACTTCGTTGATCACGCGCTCCAGCGTGGTTTTGGTGGCACCGGCCTTGCGCAGCAAATCACCGAGTGCGCCACGATCTTCCACCGCCGCGAGCATCAACAACTCGCTGGAAATAAATTGGTCTTTGCGTTGCTGGGCCAGCTTGTCGGTGACGTTGAGCAGGCGGCTCAAGTCATTGGAGATGTGCACATCTCCGGCGGCGCCCTCGACTTTGGGCAAGCGGTCGAGCGCCTTGCTCAGTTCGGAGCTCAACGCGTTCACATTCACTCCGGCCTGCGCCAGCATCGGGCGCACCGTGCCGCCGTTTTGATCGAGCAGCGCCGTCAGCAAGTGCAGCGGCTCGATAAACTGGTGATCTCGACCGACCGCCAGACTTTGTGCGTCGGCCAGCGCCATTTGAAACTTATTGGTGAGTTTGTCCATTCTCATTGCGAAATACCTTGGTTAGTTGGCATTAACGTGGGGGCCGGGTTACCGCGCTTCAAGACTATTCGTTATGATACGCGCACCGATCAACTGATGGACTGCATGGAGGACTCAGGGAATGCGCTTACTGCTAGCTGAAGATGACCGACTACTGGGCGACGGCATTTGTGTGACGTTAACCGAGGCCGGATATGCCACCGACTGGGTTACCGACGGCGAGGCCGCCGAAGCGGCCTTGCAAACCGAAACCTATGCGCTACTGATCTTGGATCTCGGCTTGCCCAAGTTATTGGGCATTGAGGTTCTCAAGGGCGTTCGCCAACGCGGTCAAGACATCCCGGTATTGATACTGACCGCCCGCGATACGGTGTCGGATCGGGTGCAGGGATTGGATTGCGGCGCTGACGACTATCTCGTCAAACCTTTTGACATGGATGAACTCAACGCACGGTTGCGCGCGCTATTACGCCGCAGCGGCGGGCGCTCCAACCCGGTGATTGAACACGGGGAGATCATCATGGACCCGGCCGCACATGTCGTCACAAACGCGGGCCACGTTGTTGACATTTCGCCGCGTGAATTCGCCGTGCTGCGCATGTTGCTGGAAAATCGTAGCAAGGTCATGTCGCGCGCGCGCCTGGAAGAAGGTTTGTATTCCTGGGGTGACGAAGTCGAAAGCAATGCAGTCGAAGTTTATGTCCATCATCTGCGCCGTAAACTTGGGGCACCTTTGATCCGCACCATCCGCGGCGTTGGCTATACGATAGACAAACTTTTGTGAATCCATCCATTCGTCGAAGGTTGTTGGTGGCCTTGCTATCAGCCACCTTCGGCGCGTGGACGGTGACCGCAGTTTCCAGTTATCTCGACATCCGCTACCAGATCGACCAGCTGTTCGACGCGCAACTCGCCCAGTCGGCACGCGTGCTGCTGGCGCTCAACAGCGTAAATCTCGAACAAAAACCAGCCGCCAACGGCAAAGCCGAAAATAGTCCAGACCTGCCCGGCAGCGGCGAACGCCTGTTCGGTCATTCGGATGAAAACAAGGTCGCGTTCCAGGTGTGGATTCAGCCCGACAAGCTCGCGTTACGCTCGCCCAATGCGCCCGACTTTCCTCTCTCGGATCGCGAATACGGCTTCAAAAGTAAAGATGTGTTCGGCCACCGCTGGCGCGTTTTTTCTTTACCTGACGACCGCAGCTCAATGGTCGTGCAGGTGGGCGAACGCAACGACCTGCGTAGGGCGCTGACACATAACATTGCACTACGTACGCTGCTGCCGATCATTATTGCGCTACCGCTGCTGGCTGCTGTGATCTGGTTTGGCGTCGGGCGCGCCATGGCGCCACTGGTCAAGCTGGCCAAGCAAGTCGAGAACCGCGCCCCCTCACATCTGCAACCGGTGGAGTCTTATGGCGTCCCAGCCGAAGCCAAACCGCTGGTGGATTCATTGAATCGTTTATTTCAGCGTCTCGAGCGCGCCTTCGACAGTGAGCGGCGCTTCACCGCCGATGCCGCGCATGAATTACGTACCCCGCTCGCCGGGTTGAAGGCACAAGCCCAAGTCGCGTTGCGTTCCAGCAGTGAAGTGAACCGGCAAAAAGCATTGCGCATGCTGGAACAAGGCGTCGACCGCGCCACCCATCTCGTGCAGCAGTTGTTGACACTTGCGCGTCTTGATCCCGACCACGAACTGACCGCAACCCACAGCGTGGACCTGGCGAACATGGCGCAACATGCGCGGCGCGACCTCGAATTGATTGCGCAGGAAAAACACATCGAGCTTCTGGTTGGAGAAACCTTTTCCTGGTCGGTGCAAGGTCACGCCGATGCGCTGGCGATTTTATTGCGCAATCTGGTCGACAACGCGGTGCGTTACACCCCCGACGGCGGAAAAGTCGAGATCAGCATGGTGCGTGAGCAAAGCTGCGTGTTGTTACGTGTAGCTGACAGTGGTCCGGGCATTCCTGCTGCGGAACGTGAAAAAGTTTTCAAGCGATTTTATCGAGCGCTGGGCACGGAGGCGCCAGGTAGCGGGCTCGGCCTTTCCATTGTGCAACGCATTGCTGAGCTGCATCGCGCAACGCTTGTTTTAGGCGTTTCGGTCTATAACGGATTGCAAGTTGATGTGTCCTTCGCGGACCAACCCTCCAGCAACATGTAAGAAAAATTCATTTAAGAACAACTTAATAAAGTGCATGTTACCTTGTGCGTGTGCTGATTGACGTCGGGTCCCCTCCCCCTCCCCCAATCACGCGGACGGCGAACGATTCGTAGTTCGCGTGAACAGGACGCGATGGCAGTCAGCACATTTCCGACCCTTGTTCCAGTAACACTGGAACTCCCCTTGAGCCCCACTCCCCAGTGGGGCTTTTTTTTAATCTTTAATCTCGCCACAGCTGCTTGTGCAATAGCTCGCTGATACGTTGCAAACACTCGCGATGCTCGACCTGCGTGCACGATAACGGCGGGAACACCCGCAGGCGCACCCGACTGCGCAACAGCACCGCCAACAGGGTGTAGCCCGCACCACGCACACCCTCTATATGGAGCGGGTAAATCAGGCAGTCGGCTTTATGGGCGAGCTTGACGACGCCACCTTTGAGCAAGGCCGGAGTTTCGTCGGCGTGAATACCTCCGTGCGGAAACAGCACGACCACTTCACCGCGCTGCAAAGCCCGCAACGCTTCACGCAACGCGCGCTCGGGGCGTTGCCCACGATCCACCGGGATGCAGCCCACGGCACGAAACAGCCATTGCAATCCAAAGCGTTCATATTCTTCGCGCGCAATCAAAAAACGCGCTGGACGCACGCTGGCCGTCACTACCAAAAAAGGGTCAAGACCAGACACGTGGTTGGCGACCACAATCGCCCCGCCGTGCTCGGGGAGATTCAGAATTGCAACATTCACGCGGTGGTAGCGGCGACAAAAAATCCGCACCCAACCATCCAGCGCATTAAGCCGCGCAGAACCCCAATCCGCCTGGTGCCGAGCCAAACCTTTACACCATACCCAACGCAGCACGAGTGTGCCGGTGGCCAATGCAACGCTAATAATCAGAATAGTAATCATCATGAGGGCGCGAATATGCTGCTACTAAGCATGCCTTAACATTCCGGTAAGAGGGCGGTAACCTTCGCCTGCTTTAATGTATTCCAAGAGCGCATCGCAGTATGGCAGCACGCTCCTCACTCATAGGAGGTTTCTACCATGAACATGAACACAACTGAAATTTCGAACAACCACGGACAGACGCTTATGGATTCGACAGCAAACGTATTCTCCGGTTATCGACTGGCCTATTTCGCCGCGAGTGCAGCACTGATTGGCTCAGTGTATGTCGTTGGTACCGCACCGCTGGGGATGTTTCTGGTACTGCCGCTGATCGCCATTTATACCGGTTTAGCTGTAGTGCTGGGACGTTCACCGCTTGCTGCGATACTCGATGCCAATGCACCGATTCCTTATGTGGTCGCGCCAATCAGGGATGTTGCAGCAACGCGGCAGGAACAGCATGCAGCTGCGTCGCGGGCGGCGTAAGTAAAGCAAATGCGGGGTTGATATACCCAGCACGGCTTAAATTTACGCCTTCTCAAATGTCTGGGAGTGAGGTGCGAGCAAAGAGTGTAGTGCCGCGAAATGTGTGGTCTGAGTTTGTGCAAGACAGGTCTCGATGGCGGTGAAGGCCGCGAAGTTGTCATGGTAGCGGCCGTAGAGGCAGCGCTTCTTGACGAACTTCCACAACTCGGCGTCACTGAACTCAATTCGAATCATGCGATGGGGCCTCCAACTTATGCTCTGATATCGAAGGTT
>JANMQQ010000383.1:0-7105 GCA_031370545.1 Gammaproteobacteria bacterium | reverse complement strand
GGCACTTACTTAAGCAGGCCAAGTCCATGCTCAAAACCACCGCCACGCCGTGTCAAACCAGTTTCGCGCAAGCGGAATACGCAGGCAAAAAGAAACAAACGCGGCGTGACCTGTTTTTAGCCCAGATGCAGACGGTGGTTCCCTGGGCACGTCTGATCGCGGTGATTGAACCGCACTACCCTAAAAGCGGCAAACGCGGGCGTCAACCGTTGGGGATTGAACGCATGCTGCGCATGTACTTGGTCCAGCAGTGGTACGGGCTTGCGGACGTAGCCGTCGAAGATGCCCTCTACGACAGCCAGGCGCTGCGCACGTGCTGTGGTATCGACCTGGGGTTTGAGTCCGTGCCGGATGCCACCACGCTGATGGACTTCCGGCATCGGCTGGAGAAACACCACCTCCCCCAGGCCCTGCTTGCGGAGGTGAACGCCTTGCTCACCGAACGCGGCCTGCTGATGAGCCAAGGGACCTTGGTGGATGCCACGCTGATTGCTGCCCCAAGCTCGACCAAGAACACGTCGCGCAAACGCGACCCCGCCATGCACTCCACCAAGAAAGGCAACGCATGGCACTTTGGCATGAAAGCCCACATTGGAGCGGATGATCAGTCGGGCTTAGTGCACACCGTCATCAGCACCGCGGCGAACGTCAGCGACATCAGCCAAACCGCTGCACTCATGCACGGTCAGGAAAAGAGAATGGGGGCGGATGCAGGTTACGTGGGCGTGGAAAAACGCGAAGAAGTAAAAGACAAACTCAAAGCCATGGCGCAGGACGTCACCTGGCGCATCGCCAAGCGTAGGACGCCGATCAAGGCCAGGGTTGAGGGTTGGAAAAAAGACCTGGCCTTGCTGAATGAGAAACTCAAAGCGAGTCTTCGAGCCAAGGTCGAGCATCCGTTTCACGTGGTGAAGAATATCTTCAAGCATTAAGAAGGCGCGCTACAAAGGTCTGGCGAAGAACGATGCGCAGCTCAATGTGCTGTTTGCGCTGAGTAACTTGTACATGGTCAGAGGAAAGCTGTGCCCGTGAGGGGCAGAACGCGGCGGAAACCCAAGGAAATACGGCAAAACAAGGTAAACAGAAACAAACATACTCACTAAAAACGAAAATATAATGCTCCGGCACCCGCGAATACGCTAAAAATCACGGCGCGTTGGTTGCCTGCGCTAAAACTGACTTGATCGGCGGTTCCTTAGTGTTGCAACTTTTCTGAATTCACAGTTCTTCCATGCCCCGTTGCGTTTCTTCTTTTCGGTCTTCGAGAAAACTTTGAACTTAATAGTAGTCTGAAGAAGTAAGGCCCGTGACAGTATAGGGCTTCGAAGTGGTAAGTATTTCTCTATCATCGGGGGAGCATGCCCCTTGAAGACTCCCGGAAGTCTTGTAGCAAATTTTGTATTCCGCCGGGCTGGTGCAGTAGCGGTAGTCGTCCGGGTTTGGATCGGTCCAGTCTAGCGTTATGGAGTCGGTAGTTTTACTGTCGACCCACACACTGCCAAATCCGCCGACGGCCCATGCCCCTTAAGGGGTGACTATCGCCAACATCAACAACTAGCGTAGCGTGCGCTGTGTGCACGACATGGGTGTGGCATGCCATGACGATCTTCTGAACGTGTTCATTGGAATCTCCATTTAAAATGGTTATGGCGCAGCCGCCGCACAGCAGCTCGCCCCTTCGGCGCATTCATATGCGAATAGCGCCGCAGCTAAAGTTGTGTATTGAAAAGAGATTGCCCAAGAAGCGGGCAGTGGGTCATGACACTAGGGGGTAGGGGCGCGCATGGTCGGTCCTCGTCATCAGCGAAACTCCGTTTAACCAAGTGTAAACCCAGCTTCCGCAGCGCGACGGATGACGACGCCAGTTTCGCAAACTAACAGCGACGTGTGACGGCACGATGAATTTTTTGTGAAATTCGACCCTTGCGTGGGAGTGCCATGTCATGGCATCACCGCTGCGCGCCATCAAGAGCATTCCCGATGCGCGTCCCGCCAGGACGCTGCCGGGAAAACGCAAATAGCACAGTTGGACAGCGAAGCCCAAGGGAAACGCCGATTAAATCCGTTCGCATTGAGCTTGTCGAAATGCGCTCCCTGCGAATCAACACGTGAGCAACGGCTTCGACAGGCTCAGCCCGAACGGATTGAATAAATCGGCATTTCCCAAGCGGTTCGCAGGCCCGCGATGCTTGCGGATGATGATCGACAGATCGGTTGCGTTGAAAGTGTGGTGCCGGATCAGGTCATCTTTGATGTAGCAGCGGACTGCATCGAACGACGGTGCATTCGCACAAATAGTTCTTGAAATAGCATTCTCACACCCCTACCCTGACCATGAGTTTCGATAAGGAGAGAGGCCATGCACGCTGTCGTGACGCCACCGCCCGTTCCAGTGGGCAAGATCAAGAGCTTTGGCGCATTCGGCCCGAAGTACGAGGTTGGCCAACCGCTTCGCCAGTTGGATGACGGCGATTGGATGGTCGAGGTTGTGTTGGTCGAAACGGGCGAGAAAGCCGAATACCGGTTGACCCATGTGAACGACGACCCAGAGGCGCGCTGATGTACGCAGTGGCCTTCGATTGGTCGTCGCCGACACTGAACAACATCACCCCAAAGGCGTTTCGCAAGCCTACGCCGACATCGGCTCCATCCTGAATGAGCACGGCTTCCGGCGCGTGCAGGGCAGTTTGTATGTGACTGAGAACGAAGACATGGCAAATCTGTTTCTAGCGATACAGGCACTACGTTCCCGTCTGTGGTTTCCGAAGTCGGTACGTGACATTCGGGCCTTCCGTATCGAGCAGTGGTCTGATTTCACCCATGTCGTTAAAGCGCCGTTGTGATGCGCCGTAGCCGATGCTGCGCAACGGCGACACGCGCGTCGTTTGGAAGCGGGATCGACTAGGCCGTAGCGTCAAGAACCTGGTCGATCTGGCCGGTGAGTTGCACAAGCAAGGCGTGCAGTTCAAGAGCCTCACCGATGCCTCTGTTAGCGTGGCGATAATCTCAGCATGTTTCCCGCTCACCCCGCTCGGTCCTCCGCTTGGTACCCTCGCTGCCCCAACCTACCCCGCCTGCTACCGTTGCAATGGCAACGACTGAACCGGTACGTCTACGGCTCGCCTCGGGCGGCAATCAAGTGCTTATAGCCGCCCCGGCGACATCTCCCAGCCTGGAGCAGGTTCCGCCGGATCGGGCCGTCAACGCCTCGTAAAATTACAGGATGCTTACAAACAAGCTGGACCGCGGGCTTCCAGCCCGCTTTGCGGCCAGGATGGCCGCGGTCCTAGACGATTTTTAATCTGATAGAACGGTCAAACGCTTGTCATATTCCTCGATTAACGTGGCAGAAATCCCCATACCGTCACTGCCACGAGGTCATCGCCATGTGCCCACTCGCAAAATTGTCAATATCGCGCACGCTGTGCGCCGGTCTGTTCGCTGCCGCCACGTCACCGGTGTACGCCGCGCTACCGCATGGCGTTTCCGCCGGTGATGTCACGACCGAGTCCGTGGTGCTGTGGGCACGCACGACGAAGCCGGGTGATGTCAAATTCACGCTACGCCAAGTCAGCGGCGGTGCACACCGCGTCAAACATGCAGCGATTAACGTGGCCGACTCCAGCGTGCCCGCGAAGGCCCTATTCACCGGCTTGACGGCCGGCGCGAGTTACGTTTACGACGTAAAAGATGCCGACGGCGCGCGCCGGTTCGGCACGTTTCGAACCGCGCATGCACCCGGCAGCGGCAGTGGTCTGCGCTTTGGTGTCAGCGGCGACTGGCGCGGCGAACTTAGCCCCTATCCGGCGATTGCCAATGCGTGGTGGCGCAATCTCGACTTTTTTGTAAAGCTCGGCGATACCATCTATGCCGACTATCCCTCCGCCGCAGTTAATAAGCCGCAAGCCGAATCCCTGAACGACTTCCGCCTCAAGCACGCTGAAGTATATTCGCGCCGCTACGAGATGAACGCGTGGTCCGCGCTGCAAGCCTTCACGCCGATCTACGCGATGATCGACGACCACGAAATCACCAACGACTTTGCCGGTGGCGCAGCGGCCAGCAGCGACGCGCGCTTTGCCGGAACCTCGGGCTTGATCAACGCAACGCCGCTGTACCGCAATGGCTTGCAGGCCTTCACCGAATACAACGCCATCCAGGCGCGCACTTATCCGGTGGTGGGCGACACCCGCACCGATGGCCGCCCCGATCTTTATCGCACGCAGCGCTTCGGCGATGTGGCGGCGCTGTTCATGGTGGACGCGCGCTCGTTCCGCGATCAGGAATTACCTGCGGTGCAAAATCCATTTGATCCCGCGCAAGTGAGCACATTTCTGGCGGGCGCCTTCAACCCGGCGCGCACGATGCTGAGTCAGCGGCAGACGCAGCGTCTGCTTGGCGATCTGCTCGCCGCGCACACCGCAGGCGTGATCTGGAAGTTCATCTTGGTACCCGAGCCGATGCAGAACCTGGGCGTGATCGGTGCTTCAGATCGCTTTGAGGGCTACGCGGCCGAGCGCACCGAAATTCTCAAGTTTATTGAGGACCAGCAGATCAGCAACGTGGTGTTCGTGTCGGCGGACATTCACGGCACGCTGGTCAACAACCTCACCTACCAGTTATCGCCGCTGCACTCGCAGGTCGCCACGCGCGCATTTGAAATCACCACCAGCTCGGTGGCCTTCGATGCGCCGTTTGGGCCCACGGTGCTTGCGCTTGCGGCCGGGATTCCGGTCGCGCCCGGCGTCACCTTGCTGGATGTTTTTCTGCAACAAGTGGGGGTGCCGAGCATCGCTGCGTTCAATGCGTTGCCTGAAATTGTCAAGAACACCGCCCTTGAGAAACTCGTCAACCAGCAACTTACACCGCTGGGCTATGACCCACTGGGCATCGAACCAACCGCACCGATCAATGCAACGTTGACCTATGGCACCTACACCAGCGTGTTCAATTTCGGCTGGACCGAGTTTAACATCGACGACGACACCCAGGCGCTGCGCGTCACCACCTTTGGGATCGAGCCGTACACGCAGGCAGAGCTGGAAGCGAATCCCACCTCGGTGGTGCAGCGGCTCCCGCGCGTGGTCGGCCAGTTTGTTGTCACGCCGCAGTAGGTACGGCGAACGCCGCGTTGAGCCGCGCCGACGGGACACGGACACAACAGGAAAAGGGTGCGCTGTCTCACCGCGTCGGCCTCGAACGCGATGTTAGCCGTCGCTTGATGCAATAAACTGTACACATCATGTTTCTGATGCGCTCCACGGTGAACAAATGTCAATAAGGCACCCATTAGGATCAACCGTTAGGAATCGGCGCTGACCGTAAAACTCGTTTCGAGGTTCTTGAATGATCTTCAGGCCTTTGGCTATTGCTTTCGAATAGACCTCATCGACATTGGGTACTACAAATGTAACGTACATGCCGGTTGGCGCTGTTTGATACGGCTCAGGCACTAACTCGTGACTACGACGAATAATACCGAACTCGATCTCCGCGTTGGTTGGACAAGACAACTGGACGTACCAGTCACTGTCGTAGTTCACCTTGAAACCGAGTAACTCGACGTAGAAGTCACGGCTTTCCGGCAGACGATCGGAACAGATATTGGTGAGAATGCGGGATAAACTCATCAGTAACCTCGATGCATTTTGGACGGCTAACGCCGGTATAAGCTGCTGACGATGCACCCTTGCAATTATTTTGTCATGCTCTGGAACGACAATGGGCGATAGGCTCGGCTAACTCAGGACGAGGTTGCTATGAAAACGATAAGTGCATTGTTCATTGGTTCTACATTCTTCAGCAGGGTTGCTTCGGCCACCATCATCGGCCTCGGGGACTTGCCCAATGCCATCCAAAGCTGCGTCACTACGCTCAACTGTAATGTCACCACGAATAGTGTATTCGACCAAGGTGGATCGAGCGCTTTCTACTTCAACGAGGGTGGCACCGACAAATGGTTGATGCGCTATTCGCTGTTTGCGCCGTCGGGTGAAAACGGCGCCCTGGCGACCGGTTACACCTCTGGATGAGTGCGAACCAGCAATACGCGACCACGGAGAGTTACCACAAAGTTACCCTTTACACGGATATGGTGACGCCGACACCCGCCAACCTATGTGTCGGCAACAATAATGCCGATGTGCTTACATTTGGCCTGAACAGCGCAGACCTTGTCGCAGGCAGCGGCTTCCTACTCACCGGCTTGGACGCAAACAATATGTACTTCTCCTCTGGCGACTTACAAACTTACGGAAACCTTGGCGGTAGCGGGGATTGGTGCCATGTGTTGCCGAAGGGTGTCAAGTGCGCGCCCAGCTCAACCTCACGCACCCGAGCTATTTCGCCCTCGGATCGGGGCAACTCGTCGGGGTCTTCAACCCTACTGATCTACGCGCCCTGTTGTATTCGCAGAGTTCTGACTATTCCGGCTCGCCTTCGTTTCACGTAACCCAAGAGTATTTCGTTCAGCCGGTACCTTTGCCTGCGAGCGCGTTGTTGTTTGCATGAAGCTTGGTAGCCCTTACCCGCTTCATTCGTCGGCGGCGAGTTACCGATTCGTCGTCACACCGTAATAGCGATCAATGGTGGGTGTAGCGAACGTCGGTCTTACCAACCCTCAACCAATACGGAACTCCTGATTTCTGTACTTCTTGCGCGCCACGTATTCGCCTGTGGTTCGGCGCAGCCGCTGCTCACGCCCGCGCAATAAATACAGCAACGCCAGTAAGCCGATCACCGGTATTGTTATGGCACCGGCGCCGCTTTGTTTTCGCTCACTGGTGTCTGCTGCGGAGCCGGTGGCAGCGGATTCTGTTTCGGTATCCGGCGCTACATCGACCGGTGCCGGATCAGCCAGCACAATGACGCCGCCCGCATTGGGGGAAATGGAACCCCCGTTAGCGGAGCAAATAACCGTGGCGGGTGGAACACTCGGCGCGCCGCTGCCCGTCGATATCGAAATGCCGCCGTTGCTGGTCAGCACACTGCCCGCGACCGGAACACTGCCGGGTGGTGTACATGTTGAGGGCGGATTTGATGGCGTACATGCGCCGTTGCCGCCAGCGCATAGGTCGAGCACGGCGGGAGCGTCGATGGTGCCGAT
>JANMQQ010000352.1:0-5186 GCA_031370545.1 Gammaproteobacteria bacterium | reverse complement strand
GCTTCCACCGCCGCTGCTGCATGCGACCAGCGCTGCGCCGCTAAGCGCAAGTATCGCGGCAATAATTGAATGGCGCCCGAGGTAAACTTTTTTCGCGAGATTCTTCAGCATGGCTTGCAATCAATGTGGATGGATGTCGTGAAGTGTAATTGCATCACTGGTGTTTCGAATACGCCGTAGTCGTCGGCAACTGCCGCTTCTAGGATAATACGTCACAATTTTCCATGTTTTCTGAAAGGACGTCCGTCACCAACCAATTAAAAGTCGACGTCGTAACCGAAGTAAATGGTAGTGCGGGAAGAGTTGGGATTGGTACCGCCGGAATATCTATCAAGGTTATAACCTAGTTCAGCTTCAAAACTGACCTGCTTCTTCCAACGGTAGTCGAGCTTGACAGCCAATGAGGGTTGGGTAACTTTGCTGTTATCCGTGTCGTTTTGAGTCGTGTCAAATCGGATACGTGGGCCGATGTACCATTGCTCGTCATAGGGAAAGCGGCTAGTCAAGAACAGCGACGTCTGGGAACGGCCTGCACCGTTGGAAAATCGTCCACCCAAAATATGAATATCCCGCTCGACGAAATAGTTGCTGGCGATGTACTGCACTGAATATGAGTAGTCTGGGCCGTATTTTGCCTGCGCAGGGACTACTTTGCTGCTTACACAAAAGTTGTCTAACTCCGTAACCGGAACGGGTGGCTCAACCCAACGCAGACATCTCAATGTTGGCACGTCCCCCTTGCCGTCAATACTCGACGTGGTTAAGTCGGCATTGATCTGGTTGTTTTGGTCAATGTCGTACACCGCGCTTACCGTCAGCATGCGCGAGAGTGAGGATATGCTACGCACTTTTTCGCGAATCTCATTTTCACTGGCGATCGCTTGCAGATCTTTAAATTTCGTAACACCTTCCGACTGCAGCGCGCTGCTGGTAAAAATCAGGGGCGATTGCTGAAGGTTGTAATTCACATCAATGCGGGTTTGATCGTTGGCTTTCCAACCCGCGCGCAAAAACACCAGATTAAGCACCTTGTATGAAACATCGTAATCCAACGATGCGAAGACCGAATAAATCTTGTCCGCATAACGTACATCACCACCTACCGCTTGGCGGTCGACGACACCTTCAATGTTTTGCTGAATGTAGTAGGCGTTGCCGTCCCAGTTTTCTACAAACGAACCAATCGAGAGCGATGTGCCGTAAAAAACGCGGCTGCCGGGATTATCACCGGAGGAAAATGCCTTTGGAATGCCCGCTGTTGCAGTGAGTTCATATTTGGGCAGAAATTCGTAGCTCGCCTGTGCGCCGATAAAGCGGCCGAAAATTCCGCCTTTGTTGCTGGACTGGAGCCCGACCACCGCAGAATACTTTTGCAGCCTGTTCTTAATGTCAACGTAGGCGGTATTGAGATCAGGGTCGTCTTTGCCCCCCCCGTTCACGGGATGCACTTGAGTTTCGTTGAAGAATCCGCGTACATCGTATTCTTCGTCACGATAGCGGCTCGACACATTAAGAAACGACGTCAATGTGGAACGACCGGTGGTTGCGCTCGCATCCGTTTTGGTGATGTCCTGGTAGTAGCGTTGCGAAAACCGTCCGAAGGTGTCGATTTCCGCATTTGTTTTGGCTTTGACTTCTTTTAACTTTTCGCGTGGCTCGACTTGCGCCAGATCAATCGCGGCCAGCCGGTTCTTAACCCGTTCGGCGCCCTCGCCTTCGGTGTATAGCCGCAAGTATTCCTGGTATTCAAGCTTGGCGCGCGCAATCTGGCCTTTCTTTTCACGCGCGACGCCGATCAATTCTTTGGCCTCCTGCGAGTACTTGTGACTGGGTAGTTGCAGTAATTTACTGAGCAGCTGAATGGCACGACCATGATCATCGCGTGCCAGAGCTTGACGAATCTCTTCCATCATCTCGTCCAGCTTCTGATCCGACAGCAATGCCTGTTCACCTTCTGAACCGGCGCGTATCGTTAACCCGGCTGCATCTTTTTTAACGCTCACAACCACGGACTTTCCGCCGGGACCACCAGAGATGGTGTATTCCACGACATAACGAAACCGCAGCGTTAAAAAGGGACCACCGGGCACGTCGCCTTCGTACGTGACGTTAACCAACGGCACAACATCATTTGCGGGTGGCAACATCGACTCGCGCTTGGCAGTGGCCGATGATTTATCTTTGGTGTTTCCGCCACCGGGTCCATCTGCGGCGTCCTCCTTTTCGTCCTTCGGTCGCTCAATGGGCGCTTGCAGTTGAATCTGCAAAATTTCACCGGCACTGGGTGGAAAGTGACGCAAATACTGAAGCGGATGCGCGAAATCAATCTGCAATTCGATAGCAGTTTCTTTTTCGGTAATTTGAATACCTTGAAGTACTGCTTCTTCTGCGACCGTGGTTTTATCGGCCTTCGCAGCAGCCGTGGCGTTTGCCGAAAACATGCTAAACCAGCCCAGCATAGTGAGGATCATCACACAGGCGACGCGACTACTGCACTCATGACTTGCAATCATTACGACGACGCACCCGGCGCGGGCGCACGAGTCGGGAACACAACCGTGAGCGTGTTCATTCCCGTATCTTGACGAAGCTCAAACTCGACCGTGCGCGTAAATAAAAATGTAACCAACGGACCCCCTTCAACATCACCTTCAAATGCAACATTCACCAGGCCCACTTGCTTGGCGAGTTCGGGGCGCACCTTGCTTAGCCCGAGTGATTCCTTCCATTGGGTTTTTCCCAGCGACACCAAGCGCACCTTAACCTGCAAAAATTCTCCACTGCGTTCCGGAAAATGATTTTCATACCGCACCGGCACCGCAAAATTCACTTGCATCACAACCGCATCGTTTTCAGAAAAAGCCGTCACCTCGTCAATAACAACACTTGGCCCTGTAATTAACGGCCATGCGTAATAAAAACCTAAGGCGGCAACCACGATGGCGATGAGGGACTTCACTCGATATCCGATTTGTTAGTGTGACGTGTAATCAAAAGCAAGATACCGACCTCATTCGCAAACAACAAGGCCGCACGCTAGCGTGATTCTCACATCGACTCCACATCTTGCTCCGTGAACCAGCGCACACGTAACCAAACGACAATGAAGTTGACATCCGGCGTGAGTAATTAAAGTAAGAACATTATCAGGACATTAATACTGAGCAATTTTCGGCGGCGCTTGACATAAAAGTACATGACGCTCAATCCGTTTTGCGCTCGCGATTGCGTATCAACAATGTGAATCATAGAGCCATGATCATATGAGAAGCAGGAGCGCTGTACATCACATGGGCTGGCTGAGACTGCGAGCCAGAACGCCGCTCAATCCAACAACCCTTCAAGGCAACCAGACTCATCTTCATCTGACTACCTTTTTGCGATGCCTGTAGAGTTTTACAGAAAACGGCTATTTGAGGCGCTTAACGCAGGTGCTTTCATAATGGTCGCGACTACATCCCGCCCATACCTCCGCCGCCGGGCATTCCACCCCCATGCCCACCTCCCATCGGTGGAGGCGTAGGCGCCGGGGTAGGCGTTGGAGTCGGTGTGGGTGTCGGCCGAGGTGTGGGTGTCGGGGTAGGCGTCGGAGTGGGGGTAGGCCGAGGCGTCGGCGTCGGAGTGGGCGCAGCCACGTTCACGGTCACCGACCGGTTCGCACTGCCCCCGGTGCCGGTGCAGGTCAGGGTGAAGGTGCTGGTGGCCGTGAGGTTGCTGCGCGGTTCGCTACCGGTCAGCGCTTTGCTGCCGCTCCAGGCGCCGGAGGCGGTACACGCGGTGGCGCTGGCGCTGCTCCAGGTCAGGGTGCTGTTGCCTCCTGCGGCGACGTTGAGGGCGTTGGCCGAGAGGGTGACGGTGGGCGGGACTCCGCCCCCGGCGGCGGTGACGGCGACGCTGACGGAGCGGCTGGCGGCGCCGCAGGTGAGGGTGAAGGTGCTGGTGGCGGTGAGGTTGGTACGGACCTCGGTGCCAGTGAGGGCTTTGGTGCCGGTCCAGGCGCCGGAGGCGGTGCAGCTCGTGGCGCCAGTGCTGCTCCAGGTCAGGGTGCTGCTGCTGCCGGTGGTAATGCTGGTCGGGCTGGCGCTCAAGGTAACCGTGGCCGTGGGGGCCGGGGTCGGTGTGGGGGTGGTGCCGCCCGGGGGGACGGTGCCGCACAGGTTGGTGACGACGGAGGCCCAGGTTCTGAAGTTGGTGGCGCTGTGGCAGTCGTCGCAGTCGAAGCCGACGATGCTGCAATGGCCGACATTGGTGGTGCGGCCTCGGGTGGTTCCGTTATGGCAGCTCACGCAGGTGGCGGTGGGCAAGAGGACTTCGGCGTGGTTGGTGGTGGCCGGGGTCCAGCCGCTGGTGGTGTGGCACGCGACGCAGTTGTCGGAGGTGGCCATGTGGCCGCTGGTCTTGTAGCGGAACGCGGCAAAGGTGGCGTTGTGGCAGCTCACGCAGGGGGCGCTGGTTTCGCCGTGCGGGAACGGGGTTTTGTGGCTGTTGAAGCGTTGCGGCGGGATGAAGTGGCACGCGTCGCAGATGAGGCTGGTGCTGGCGGCGGCGTGCAGGCTGCCGCTGCGGGTGTGGCAGCTGGCGCAGCTGCCGGACACTTGGTTGTGGTCGACGACTACGCTGGTGGTCCAGCGGGTGGTGGAGGTGTGGCAGGCGTCGCACACCGGCGGTAAGCGGATCAGGATGTGGCTGGCGGAGCGGGTGGTGGCATGGCAACCGGAATCACCGCAGGCGGCGCTGCCGGTTTCGGCGTGGTTCATTTGGCCGCTCAAGGGGCGCTTCCAGGGGCTGGTGTTGGTGTGGCAGCTTCCGCAGTTGGGGCTGGTGCGCGGGTGGCCGGGGCTCATTCCTTGCGCGAGGGTGCCGTTGTGGCAGGTCGAACAGGCGGTCGGGTTGGTCGCTTGGTTGTGGTTAAAGGTGATCAGGGGTGTCCAGCCTCGGGGTTTCTTGTCGTGGCAGGCTTCGCAGATGTCGCTGGTTTGGAGCCCAATCAGGTGTTTACCGATCTTGCCTTTGGCGCCCAGGAAGGTGCCGGTATGACAGTTGACGCACAGGTTGATGAAGCTGCTGTGGTTGGTGTCAACGGTGGTCCAGTTGGTGACGCCGCTGTGGCAGCTGTCGCAGGCGGCGGTCGTGGGAATGTGGTTGGTCGGTTTGCCGGTCTTGGCCAGGGCGGTGCCGTGGCACGC
>JANMQQ010000311.1:0-5354 GCA_031370545.1 Gammaproteobacteria bacterium | reverse complement strand
TCCCAAACGCAATTTGCTGCTGGGTGATCCCTATCATTGCCAATGTCAAAAAACGGCACGTCTGGTGGCTGAGCAACTGGGGTTAGCACCGGAGCAATGGCAAATCACCTTTCAGTCACGCTTCGGCCGCGCCGAGTGGCTTAAGCCCTATTTGCTGCCGCGACTGGAAGAGTTAGCGCGCGGTGGCATTAAAAATGTGCAGGTCGTCTGTCCGGGATTTTCCGCCGATTGCCTGGAAACGCTGGAGGAAATCGACGGCGAAAACCGGCACGCGTTCATGAAAGCGGGCGGCGAAGTCTTCCATTACATTCCCGCGCTCAACGAGCGCGCCGACCACCTGCACCTGCTCACGTCGCTGGTGATGCGCCACACCCACGGCTGGCCAGAAACCGATGCACGGTGGAACAGCACCGATCAACACGGCCAGCAAACAAAAAGTCGCGACCGTGCACTTGGGGCGGGTGCCGCCAAGTGATGCCAATAAATAGTTACTCTCGGAAAAACCAACTCCTTCCCCCTGCAAGGGGGAAGGTAGGCGACCGCCATGGATGGCGGAAGTTAGAGCAACGCAGGAGCAGTTGCCGGATGGGGGTGATCAAAAATTCCAACGCACTCGCCGCAGCGAAGCTTCGAGATCCTCCACCATGATCAACTGGTCCACCATCCACACCGTGCTGCTCGACATGGACGGCACCTTGCTCGACCTGCACTACGACAATCACTTCTGGCAGGAGCACGTGCCGCAGCGCTACGCCGAAAAACACCAGCTCGACTTAGCCGCCACGCGCGAGTTTCTTTCTGCCAAGTTCAAAGCCGCCGAAGGCACGCTTAACTGGTATTGCGTGGATTACTGGAGTGTTGAATTGGGTTTGGATATCCCGCTACTCAAGCAGGAAATCGAACACCTGATCGCCGTGCATCCGACCGTGGTGGAATTTCTCACCGCGTTGAAACGCGCTGGAAAACACACGGCACTCGTGACCAACGCCCACGGCAAAAGCCTGCAAATAAAAATGCGCTGTACCAAGCTGGGGTCATATTTTGACCAAATTATCAGCTCGCACGAATTAGGCTTGCCGAAAGAAGATGTGCGTTTCTGGGGCAAGCTGCAACAGCGCATTCCGTTTGAATCGAAACACACCTTGCTGATCGACGACAGCCTGCCCGTGCTACGCTCCGCACAACACTACGGCATCGCACATCTGCTGGCTGTGTATAGACCTGACACAAGGCGACCAGATAAAGATGTGGGTGAGTTTATTGCACTGCGGAATTTTGCGGAAATTATACCGGTGTGAAGGTGTGCCGCGCGCCCGCTGTCCGTGGTAAAAGTGAGCCAACAAAAATCCTGAGTTGAATCATTTCGTGGTCGTAAATACTTCCTTGCTGCATCAACTTCTACCCACTTGCATGCTGAAAGATCGCTATCGCTTGCAGCGGCGATTGCGCGAGCTTGAGCAGCGCGCGCAGCGCGGACAAGAGGTGAGCGCAGAACTGGGACAGGTCGAGACACAAATTCGCAAGTCGGCGGACGAGCGTGAGCGGCGCGCGGCGAATGTGCCCAAACCGGAATTTTCAGACGACTTGCCGATCAACCAGCGGCGTGAGGAAATCGCGGCGGCGATTGCGCAGCATCAGGTGGTGGTGATTTGCGGCGAGACCGGCTCGGGCAAGACCACGCAGTTGCCGAAGATTTGTCTCGACCTGGGACGTGGTGTAGCCGGATTGATCGGCCATACGCAGCCGCGGCGTATCGCGGCACGCACGGTGGCAACACGCATCGCGCAGGAGTTGAAGAGTGAGGCGGGGCGGGCGGTCGGCTTCAAGGTGCGCTTCACTGATCACACCGGGCCGGATAGTTATATAAAAGTCATGACCGATGGCATTCTGCTGGCGGAGATGCAGGCCGACCGGTTTCTGAATCAGTACGACACACTCATTATCGACGAAGCGCACGAGCGCAGCCTCAACATTGACTTTTTGTTGGGCTACTTGCGTAACATGTTGCCCAAGCGCCCCGACCTCAAGTTGATCGTGACGTCGGCGACCATTGACCCGCAACGTTTCGCGCGCCACTTCAATAACGCGCCGGTGATCGAGGTCTCGGGTCGCATGTATCCTGTCGAGACCCGCTACCGACCGCGTATTGAAACCACCGAAGACGGCGAGGGGGAAGATGAAATCCAAGCTGTCGTCGGCGCGGTCGACGAAGCGGTGCGCGAGGGCAGCGGCGATATTCTGGTGTTTTTCAGCGGTGAACGCGAAATCCGCGAAACTGCGGAAGCTTTGCGCAAACATCATCCGCCGCAGACGGAAATCCTGCCGTTGTATTCACGCTTGAGTGTGGCCGAACAACTGCGCGTGTTTGCTCCGCACGCGGGGCGGCGTATCGTGCTCGCAACCAACGTCGCTGAAACATCGCTGACAGTGCCGGGTATTCGTTATGTGATCGACACCGGCGTGGCGCGCATCAGCCGCTACAGCCACCGCACCAAGATTCAACGTTTGCCGATCGAGCCGATTTCACAAGCCAGTGCTGACCAGCGCAAAGGACGCTGCGGGCGCGTGGGGCCGGGTATTTGCATTCGGCTGTATGCGGAAGACGACTACAACAATCGCCCGCGCTTCACCGATCCGGAAATTCTGCGCACCAATCTAGCTAACGTGATTTTGCAGATGAAAGCGCTGCGCCTGGGTGAGGTGGAAGCGTTTCCGTTTATTGATCCGCCCGATGCGCGTTTGGTGCGCGATGGTATTCGGCTGCTGGAGGAGTTGCATGCGCTGGAGATGGATGGAGACGCTGAATTATCTGATAAGCCTGACCCCCTCTCCCTTCGGGAGACGACTGCATGGATGCAGGAGGTAGAGCAACGCAGGGAGCGGTTGCCGAGGGTTGGGGTGAGGGGGTGTGAAGTTCTCTCCCAAGATCCAACTCCCTTACCCCGGACCTCTCCCAAAGGGAGAGGGAGCAACAGCGGGAGTGGAGGGCAGAAGGAGAGTGGGGGCCTGAGCTTGATAGGCCGTCAACTGGCACGTTTCCCGGTCGATCCGCGTCTTGGGCGCATGTTGATTGCGGCAGGTCAGTGGGGCTGTCTGCGCGAGATGACCATCATCGTCAGCGGGCTGAGCGTGCAAGACCCGCGCGAGCGGCCGATGGAAAAACAGCAACAGGCGGACGAGTCGCATCGTGTATTTCAGGACGAGCGCTCGGATTTTCTGGCCTTGCTGAAACTGTGGGCCTTCTTCGACGAACAACACAAACATCTGTCGCGCCACAAGCTGCGTCAGTTGTGCCGCCAACGTTATTTGTCTTATACCCGCCTGCTCGAATGGCGCGACGTGCATTCGCAGCTTGTGACTTTATGTCATGAACTGGAACTACGTGAGAATCTGGTCGAAGCAAAATATTATGACTTACATCAAGCGCTGCTCACCGGGTTGCTCAGCAACATCGGCTTGCGCGGCGAAGAGCGCGAATACCTCGGCGCACGCAGCAACAAATTTCACATCTTCCCCGGCTCGGCATTGTTCAAGACCAAAGCCAAATGGGTGATGGCCGCGCAATTAGTCGAGACCAGCAAGGTCTACGCGCACTTTATCGCCGCGATTGAGCCGGAGTGGATTGAGCAAGCCGCCAAGCATCTGACCAAAAGCAGCCACTTCGAACCGCATTGGGAAAAGGAGCGCGGCGAGGCGGCCGTGTACGAAAGCGTCACGCTGTACGGCTTGCCGATTGTGGCCAAGCGCAAGGTGAACTACGGCCGTATCGACCCGGTGGATGCGCGCGTCATGTTTATTCGCCACGCGCTGGTGCTGGGCGATTACGAAACCCGCGCCAAGTTTTTTCATCACAATCGCAGCTTGATGGACGAGGTGGCGGAGCTTGAACACAAGTCGCGCCGCCCGGATATTCTGGTCGATGAACAAACCTTGTTTCAGTTTTACGACGAGCGTGTCCCCGCAGAAATTCATGCTGCGCGGCGATTTGAAAACTGGGTGCGCGAGCAGCAGAAGACCCAGCCGGAGTTTTTGTTCCTGACCAAAGAGGCATTGATGCGGCACGCGGCAGACAGCGTGACCGTGCAGCAGTTTCCCGAAATGCTGGATGTCGATGGCACGCACCTGAGGTTGACATATCAACACGAACCCGGACATGCCGACGACGGTGTAACGCTGCACGTGCCGCAGGTGTTGATCAAGCAAGTCGATGCGCGTGTACTTGAGTGGTTAGTGCCGGGCATGCTGCGCGAAAAGGTGATCGAGTTGATCCGCAGCTTGCCGAAAAATCTGCGCCGTAATTTCGTGCCGGTGCCGACTTTCGTCGACGCGTTGTTGCCGAGCTTGCAGGTGGCCAAGGGTTCGTTGCACACCGCGATTGCAACACAGTTGTTGCGCATGACCGGTGTTGACATTCCGCGTGAGGCCTGGGATGAAGCACAATTACCCGCGCATCTGCGTATGAACATTCACGTGATGGATGCGGATGGAAAACTCAATTCCTCGTCGCGTGATCTCGAGCAATTGCGCGGGCAGACGAGTAGCAAACCGATGCCCGTTGCGCCGGATACGGCGTCGCCGTACGAACGCGACGGTATCAGCACCTGGGATTTCGGTGCGCTGCCCGAGATGATCGAGATCGTACAGCAGCAGGTACGCGTGAAACGCTATCCTGCGGTCGTTGATAACAGCGATCAGGTTGCGCTGCGCTTGTTTGACTCGCTTTCCGAAGCACAGGACGAACACCGTCGTGGCGTACGACGTCTGTTCATGCTGCAACTCGCGCAGCAATTGAAATATCTGCGCAAGAGTCTGCCCGATATCAAAGCACTGTGTACGCAGCTCGCTGCCGTCATCGGCTGCGATGAATTACGCGATCACATCATCGCAGCGGGCATTGATGCAGCGTTTGTGTCCGAGCTCGCGCTGCCACGCGCGGCGGATGAATTCAATCGCATGCTGGAGGCGGGAAAAGGCAAGCTGGGAGATGAAGTCAACACCCTGTGCATTTTGCTTCAACGCATCGCAACCGAACATCACGTGTTGCAGTCGACCATTCGCGCCGCCAAACATCCACACGTGCTGGACGCAGTGCGCGATGTACAAGAGCAAGTCGGATTGCTTTTTGCCGCAGGATTTGTCACGCGTACACCACGCCGCTGGCTGGAACATTTTCCGCGCTATCTCAAAGCGGCGCGTGTGCGGCTTGAAAAAGCCACGCACGGTGCCGCACGCGAAGTCACGCAACGCGAGCAAGTCAGGCAACTGCGTAGCCGTTATGAAAAATGTCTACAACAGGCGCAACGTAAACAGGAAGTTAATCCAGACTTGCAGGAATTCCGCTGGCTGCTGGAAGA
>JANMQQ010000231.1:0-4537 GCA_031370545.1 Gammaproteobacteria bacterium | reverse complement strand
CCCCCCCCCCCCACGCCGCATATCGACGACACTGGCTTGTCGGCGCTAGAAAACAACTTGATCGCCACAAGTGATGTTGCAAACAGTCCGCCCTTCGACCGACAGCAACGGCATAATCTGACTCCGGCAACGCGTTGGGACTTGACCCGTCGCAACGAGCTCAAGCGCCTTCAATTGCTGTGTCGGCTGGGTTTTCCGATACGACAATTTCTGCCCGCAATTCTCCCTGCGCTCCGCGAGCTGATCCCTGCGTCGTGCTCCTTCGTAGTTTGGAATGACACGCCCGCAGGAGTTGTGTCGCTGTGCCGGGAGTCGCCTCGCGCAATTGTTCTTGAAACGACGACCTCCATGGCTTGCATGGCACAGCGAGCCCTTGATGAGCACTTTTCCGCCAGAGCCGCCAGCGGCCGCCGTTGTGATTTTATTCCGCCACAACGGTTGAGTCTGGACGAATCGACATATCGGCCACCAATCACGACGGTGCTGGCGGCAAAATTCAGCGGTTCTGGCGGGGCGAGCGGATATCTTTGCTTGTGCCGCAGCGCGTCGGCGCGTTTATTTTCCATCGCCGAACAATCAGCGTTGGTGAAGCTGGCAGCGGAGTTTTCGCAGGCGTTGCGTTGTGAAGATGCAGTAGCAACCCGGGTTGCGGCTTCTGCGGATTCTGGGTTTTTCATTGCGGATGACCACGGCCACGTTCAAATTGCCTGTGCCCGGGCGAAAAAACTTTTGTCGATAATCCTGGATGCTCAGCCGCATTGCCTTGCTAAGAAACCCGAATTACCGATGGAACTAAAACAGCGGATCATAGAAATCCTTGACCCCGACATGCCCACTCGGGCGACCTGGAGTTATCGAAATTTGTGGGGAGAGTTTCTGTTTCGAGCAAGCTTGCTTCGGGAAACGTCCAACCCGGTATTGCGTTCTGTGGCTGTTACCGTAACGCGGGAAGAGCCGCTCGAGTTGCAGGTTTTTATGAAATGTCGACAACTGTCGCTTACTGCAAGACGGACAGAAGTTGTGCTTGCTTTGGTGCGCGGTGAATCTTTTGCGTGTATTGGCGAGCAATTGAAAATTAGCGCTCATACCGCCATCGATCATGTGCGCAAGCTGTGCGGTCAGCTTGGAGTATCCAATCGAGATGCGTTAGTAGTGCGTGTACTCACCTAAAAAAGCAGTTGGTTGTGCAAGACCGTCGGTGGAGCACATTACTGTTGAGATATGGCACATTCGCCTTTAGTGCCGAATCACAATCGCCACGCAGGCCGACAACAGCAACGAGGTGCATATGCGACGCCCACATTTCTGGGAAACGATTTTATGCATTGTCTGTGTGTGGCTCAATCTTCCCGCTGCGGGTGCAGGCGCCGCTGTCATGCCCGCGCCCTACACGCCCGAGGACATTGCTGAATGGGAAGTGATGTGCTCCACCCATCCTCAGTGTGCAGCCGTATGGAGCGGGCTCAAAGTCGTCGAGTCTGAGCTCAATTCCACATTCGACAATGCCTGTGCTGTAAAGACAGAAAAATGTCAAGCTTATGCTCTGTCACGTGCGTTTGAAACGCTTAATGAGTTCGCGGTGTGCGACGGAATCGTGTTATGCATTGGCCACATCAATGTGGCCGCAGCGGCATATGAAAAACGGCTGATCACCGGCATCTGGTGCGCGTCGAACTTACAATTTTGCGTGCAGCTAAAAGCGCGCCGTGAACAGCGCCTGGCACAGGGCAAAGCTTGGTGCGACGAATATCATGAGCTGTGTCGGCGGGCGATCAAGCTTCGGGTCGAGGTGTGGGGACGGTATCAACTACATCTGGCTGGCATTCGGCGCACAACGCAGCGGAAACATACGGAATAATTCTGCCGCCGCGATGCCAAATTTCAGGGCGATTGTAAGCTCGCCGTCTTGTACTTCGCCCCGCCTTGACAGCTTTTAAGTTTGCGGGCTTAATCGGTTCCCTTCGCCGCAGAGATATTGCGCGAAAAAATACATTGCGCTATTAGCGCGGGGCCGGGAGGTAAGGGAAGATGTTGGCGAATTATCTGCCGATTCTGTTGTTTATTGTGATCGGTATTATTTTCGGGATGGTGCCCATCGCGGCGGGTAAGCTGCTGGCGACCAGTCGTCCTGACCCTGCAAAAAATTCCCCATACGAGTGCGGTTTTGAAGCGTTCGAAGACTCACGCATGAAGTTCGACGTGCGTTTTTATTTGGTAGCGATTTTGTTCATCATCTTCGATCTGGAAATTGCATTTTTGTTTCCCTGGGCGGTCGCGCTGAACGAAATCGGTATGTTCGGATTTATGGCCATGGTGATTTTCCTCGCTATCCTGGTCATTGGTTTTATCTACGAGTGGAAGAAGGGTGCTCTCGAATGGGAATAGAAGGCGTACTCGAGAAAGGTTTTGTCACCACCTCGGCGGATAAGCTTATCAACTGGGCACGTACTGGTGCGCTGTGGCCGATGACATTTGGCTTGGCCTGTTGTGCGGTCGAGATGATGCATGCGGGCGCGTCGCGTTACGATCTGGATCGTTTTGGCATTGTGTTTCGCCCCAGCCCGCGTCAGTCCGACGTGATGATTGTTGCGGGTACGTTGGTGAATAAAATGGCTCCTGCATTGCGCAAGGTGTACGACCAGATGGCCGAGCCGCGCTGGGTGATTTCGATGGGCTCCTGCGCCAATGGGGGCGGGTATTATCATTACTCGTATGCCGTGGTGCGCGGTTGTGACCGCATTGTGCCAGTCGATATTTATGTGCCGGGTTGCCCGCCGACTGCGGAAGCCTTGTTGTACGGCATCATTCAGTTACAAAACAAAATCAAACGTACCAACACCATCGCCCGGTAGTCGTCAAAAGGAATTCGTGTCATGACAAAAATTGCGGTGTTGGCGCAGCGCGTCCAAGAAAAATTCCAGCTAGATAAAGCAGCCTGCACGTTGGCGCACGGCGAGATCACGATCATCGTTGCGCGCGCCGATTTGCTCGGCGTGTGCGCAACGCTGCGTGACAATGCCGAATTTGCTTTTGAAGAGCTGGTTGATTTGTGTGGTGTGGATTATTCGGCCTATGGAATGACCGAGTGGGAAACCGAAAGCGCCAGCGGTACCGGTTTCAGTCGCGGTGCGGAACTCGCCGCCGATGGAGCGCACAGCCCAAGCACATGGTCAGGCGCGCGCTTCGCAGTGGTTTATCACCTGTTATCAGTCAAAAATAACCAGCGTCTGCGCGTTAAGTGTTTTTGCGACGATGAACCGCCAGTACTGGATTCCGTAACGGACATTTGGGCGTCGGCAAACTGGTATGAGCGCGAAGCCTTCGATCTGTTTGGAATTATTTTCGAAGGGCATCCGGACTTGCGCCGACTGCTCACCGATTACGGTTTCATTGGTCATCCGTTCCGCAAAGATTTTCCCTTGATTGGTCATGTCGAGATGCGCTACGACGCGCAGAAGGCGCGCGTCGTATATCAACCCGTCAGCATCGAGCCGCGCGTGCTGGTGCCGCGTGTGATTCGCGACGACCATCGCTACATGGCAACCCCACCCCCGCCGCCGAAAGTGGAGAGGGCGAAATAACATGTCTGAAATTCGCAATTACACGTTGAACTTCGGTCCGCAACATCCTTCCGCGCACGGCGTGCTGCGCTTGGTGTTGGAAATGGATGGCGAAATTATCGAGCGCGCCGATCCGCACATCGGCTTGCTGCATCGTGGCACCGAGAAACTGGCCGAGAGCAAACCCTATAACCAAAGCATCGGCTATATGGACCGGCTCGATTATGTGTCAATGATGTGCAACGAACATGGCTACGTGCTGGCGCTGGAAAAGCTGCTGGAAGTCACGCCGCCGATTCGCGCGCAGTACATCCGCGTGATGTTCGATGAAATTACCCGCATTCTGAATCACCTGTTATGGCTGGGTGCGCACGCGCTCGACATCGGCGCGATGACGGTGTTCCTGTACGCATTCCGCGAGCGCGAAGATTTGCTCGACTGTTACGAAGCCGTGTCGGGCGCGCGCATGCATGCGACCTATTACCGCCCGGGTGGCGTGTATCGCGATTTGCCGGATCGCATGCCGCATTACCAAACCTCCAAATGGCATAACACCGCTGACGTTAAACGGCTGAACCGTAATCGCCAGGGGTCGCTTTTAGACTTTATCGAAGACTTCACGTTGCGCTTTCCAAAGTACGTCGATGAATACGAAACTCTACTCACCGATAATCGCATCTGGAAGCAGCGTACTGTTGGCATCGGCGTGGTCACGCCGGAGCGCGCGTTGCAGCTCGGCTTCACCGGTCCGATGATTCGTGGTTCCGGATTCGCGTGGGATTTACGCAAGAAGCAGCCCTACGAAGTTTACGCCGACATGGATTTTGACATTCCCGTCGGCGTGAACGGCGACTGCTACGACCGTTACCTGGTGCGCGTCGAAGAGATGCGGCAGTCCAATCGCATCGTCAAGCAATGCGTCGACTGGCTGCAGGCCAACAAGGGACCGGTGATGCTCGACGACCGCAAGATCCGGC
>JANMQQ010000229.1:0-10246 GCA_031370545.1 Gammaproteobacteria bacterium | reverse complement strand
CCGGCGTTGGTCATGCTCGGCAGTCTGCTTGCAGTGGGCTCCGGCATCGTCGCCCGGCGTAAGCGTAAATCGGCGTCAGCGTAAAAAGATTGCAATAAAAAAATTCGGGGCAGGGCGAGCCGCGACCGTTGCAGCCCGTCCTGCACCCTCTTACCCGACGAAGCAGGGTGCGGGTACGTCGATGAAACGACGGCATTCGAAACCCGGTTACCCGGCTCCGGCCGTGTTCGCACATAAGTGTCAACAACTGGCAGTGGCTGATGAGATGGCGTCCACTATTGACGACCGGCCTCACGCAGCGAGGATGCCATGACATGGCACCCACACGCAAAGATCAAGTTTCATAAAAAGTTCATCGTGCCGTCACACATCGCTGCTATTTTCCGCAGACAGTGTCGTCATCGGTCGCGCTGCGGAAGCAGGGTTTACCCCCTGTTAAACGGAGTTTAACTGATGACGAGGACTGACCATGCGCGACCCCATCCCCATATTGTCATGACCCACTGCCCGCTTCCTGGGCAAGCTATTTTCAGTACACAACTTTAGCTGCGGCGCTATTCGCATGTGCATGCGCCGCACGGGCGAGCTGTTGTGCGGTGGCCGCGCCATAACCTTCAAGTTGTTTATTAATGCCTGATCAATTGACCGCTACTTACACTGTGGAGATTCCAATGAACACCTTCAGAAAATCATTAGTCAAGGTCGTAACCTTATCTATCTTAAGCATTCTTTGCAGCCCGGTTTATGCCGCCTTTATCGGCGGCAGCGCTATTACTCCATCAACAACCTTGGCGCCCGTGACTATCAACGGTTTTACCTACATCATTAATCAAATTGCGGACGGAATTGCTCTTAATGCTGATGCACCTCCACCGTATAACGGATTCACAACTAATGCTGCTACAGGCACTATCAGGCTTGATTTTGTCGGCACTTATAATCTGACTGGTTTTGTATTGGCAAATGATGTCAATGTTTCCGCAGAAGGCATTAACACGTTCAGACTCGATTTCTTTAACGCATCAGGCTTAATCACCAGTTCTGGAATTCTTATGGCTCCACCACAGGGCCAAATTGCTCCTGCGACATATCCCTTTTCCATGATTTCTGGGGTCAGCAGAGTTGATCTTGTAGTATTGAGTTCCCGTGCTCGAATCGAGATACGTGAGGTAGGTTTTATTGGTACGTCAGTGGGGCAGGTGGGCCCCTGCAATTCCGTGATATCTCAAACAATATTTCCTCCAGACGGTATGGGTAATAATGGAAATTTTCCTACAGTCTTTGTTACGGTTCAGCAACAAGTTCCTGATCTTACAAACCCGCCTTCTGACAGGTTAGCCAAGTGTCAAGGCAGCTTCGCTACCCCCGTAATTCCTCCATTCTGGACCAATACACAAAAGTGCGATGCACTCGTAAATGCCATAAGCAGCAGTGTTCAGTGTGGGGTGGACGGATTCCAGGTCACCAACAACTCCTGTGCTACTTTGCAGAGTTTTCAATTGACGGGCACCCTAGGCACAAAGGCGGTAACTCTAGCGATATCAAATGTAAAAAATCTGAACCAAGATAACCTTGGAGTTACGCTGCCTAATTATGAGGAAGAAGTTATTACTCCCGGCTGTCTAGGTGCAGCGGGCGGGCTAGGAACTGAACCTAAAGGCTTGCTTGCAGTGAAGGGCACTGCGACCGGCGTCAGCTTCGTTGCGGGTCAATCTGCTGCGATCCAAGTCGTCGTTGATCAAACCAGCAACGGTGGCGCATTAACGACGAAGCGTGTGAACACGACGGCGGGAATGACTGCAGCAAGCATTGTGTCGCAATTAAATTCACAGCTCGCGCAAGCGGGCGTGATTTGTAGTTTAGTTACGAGCCCTTTTGCGGCCATTCTGTGCACACAACCAAGCTCAGGGTCTGCAAACGGGTTCGGTATTTCGACTTCAGACACGGGCATTGGTATTGGTAATGCGAGTGGGCCCG
This sequence comes from Gammaproteobacteria bacterium, assembly GCA_031370545.1. Taxonomy (GTDB): domain Bacteria; phylum Pseudomonadota; class Gammaproteobacteria; order SG8-11; family SG8-11; genus UBA6921. Next base: position 8,269 of record JANMQQ010000229.1, on the reverse strand, counting down.
CTAACACCATCATGAACGCGTTTACCATCCCCGGACCCGGAGTCCCCGCACCCTTGCCGCTGCCGGCGCTCGTCGTGCTTGCCAGTTTGCTGGCAGGCTCCGGCATCGTCGTCGGTCGGCGTAAGCGTAAATAGGTGCAATAAAAAATTCGGGGCAGGGCGAGCCGCGACCATTGCGGACCGTCCTGTTCCTCTTACTCGACGAAGCGGGTGCGAGTATGTCGATGAAACGCCGCAATCTACGCTCTATTTTTCGGTTTTTGTATGGAGTGCTCTGCGCTCTGGGATTTGTAATACTGCTTCCCGCCAGCAAGTCAATCGCGAACGAAACCAGCTCGCTTCCCCCCTGCACGCGTAACGGGTTGACGCTCACCACGACACCGGCCGCGCCGCAACCCGTCACAGCACACACCACCGTCATCTATGACGTGGCTTTGATCAACCATGATGCAGGCGCCTGTGCTTCACGCACCGTCATATTTCAGCCGGACCCGGCGCCACCCGCCTTCACGATGTTCGGTGACCCAACCAACACGGCTATTGGGCCGGGCGAAACTGTGCGCTTTACGGTTTCCGTCACGGCCACTTCTGAATCTGACGCTGGGACACATTCACTGCCGTTTCGCGTGGCCGATATTTCGTCCGGGGACGCTGCGCCCGGGCTGATCAAGTACACACTCGCGTCTCCCAACGCATGCGCCGTGCGTCCCGACCGCGAATTGATGATCCTCGATCCGTCCGTGGTCGACGACCCGCTGCGGACGATTGCTGTTAGCGCCGATGCGCGTTCCGGCGCCTGGAGCTTCGGTCGCCTCATGGAGCGCATCGCGCCGACGCCCGCCGCAGCACCCGCCATGGTCGAGCGCTTTTTCCAGATCTGGCTCAGCGATCAAAACATCAACAGCTTCATGGTCCCGGCGCGCCCGGGCATTCGCTCTCTGGTTCTCGAAACCTGGCCGCGCACAGCGGAGGGTGAATTGGATCTCGGTCGTGCGCCGTTGCGGCTACTGGCGATTGTCAATCGCATGGACCTGCGCACGATGCAAAACAAAGGAGCCGCCGGGGAGGGGCGTTTCGTGTTCGGCGTGCTCGACCGTTATGGGAACGCCGTTCCGTTCACGATCATTTTCGAGTATCGCTTACCAGCAGTCACCCAAGCGGACGTGCTCGCCTGGGCCAGAGCTTGGCATGCGCTCGGCGAATTGCCGTTTCCCGGCGAACACTACAACGCCGCGCTGCAAGCGCTCACGGATCGCTTTACTGCGCGCGGCAGAAACACACCCATGCTGAACACGATACGAAGCAACGAAGCGGCGCTGAACACCATTTGGGAGTTGCGTGAGTTTCGGCCGACTGCGGACGGCAGCATCCGGCAAGTCCCGGTCGAGTCGACGCCGGACACCGGATACATCGCGGACAGCCCGGTGATTGCGGATTATGTCAACACCAACACGGTTGCGATTATGCGCGACGCGCACGTGGTGCCGCAAAAATTCAAAGAAGCCGCATTGCTGGGCGGTGCTGCATTGAACAATCTGGTGGCGTGGTCAGCGCCGGGCATTCTGGACGCGGAAGCCCGGCATCATTTTTCTGTCAACACCTGCAATGGTTGCCATGGATCGCGCGAGACGCACACGGAGTTCCTGCACATCTCACCGCGTAACGCCGGTGCAGCGGCGGCGCTGTCTGCTTTTTTGCGGGGCATCGCCGTCCACGATCCGGTTTCAGGCAAGCTGCGGATACTCAATGAGCTGGGCCGCCGCAAGCTCGAACTCGAACGTCTGGTATGCGGCGGCTCGCATTGATTGCTGTGGGTGCATGGTCTCTAGCACCATATTCAACGCCGTTCACGTCTTCGTGAAATAGCATGCTACGAAGCTTTCGTACCTCCATTTGGCGCTAAAATGGCTCAGGACTGGAGTTCGCCGTACCGTTTCTCCGCTATACTCAACTTCCTCAAACCCATCACGCTAGGGGAATCGCACCATGACGGCCATCATGACCTTCTACGACGGAAGGATCACCATTGATCCGGCGATATGCAATGGCAAGCCCACCTTGCGCGGAAAGCGCATCACGGCGCAAACCATCCTGGAATTCCTCGGGGCGGGTAACTCCGAGGCGGAAATCCTTGAGCAGTATCCTGGCCTCGAACCCGAAGACATTAAGGCGTGCCTGCGCTTCGCCGCTCACTTGATGGAAACACGCTACGACCTTTCTCAGGTCGCCTGACGTGCGAGGCTTTTTGATCGACGCGAACTTACCCTACCGTTTTCAGCTATGGCGCGGCGAAGGCTATGAGCATGTCTTCGATCACGATGACACTTGGTCAGACACCCGCATCTGGGATTATGCCCGCAGCAATGACTTGGTCATCGTCACTAAAGATGCTGACTTCTCCGACTGGATCATGCTCACCCAGCCGCCACCCCGCGTGATCCACCTGCGCATCGGCAACATGAAACTCCAGGATCTCCACCAGTTCCTGCAGCGCGTCTGGTCGCGTATTACAGAATTAGCCAATACGCACAAGCTGGTGATCGTGTGGGAACATCAAATCGAATGCGTGGAATAATCCGGTGCGCGTCATGACAATTTAGCTTGGATTCCCGCTCTCCGCGCTAATTCCCGCCACGTTGATTTTACATAGGGAGGGGAGTCAGCGCCGTGGGAAGCTTGGCTGTGCTGCGGCCCCTTCCTTTAGTCATCTGCACAGTGGGAAAAGAAACTTCGCCTGAAAACCAAGCGGTTCAGCGTGCCGTAGCTACTTTTTGGGCGCTCGTCGCGCTCGGCACCGTAATACTCGATGTTTTTCGTATTGACGTTGGGGTCGATCACGTTGCGCGTGCCGGTGATGTCCGGTCAGTTGCAACGAGCTAGGCAAAAGTTTGTAATGGAAGCTCGATACTGTGATTCAACCAACCGCGTGAGGAGCCAATATCATGCAAACCATTAAGCAAATCGTTCACGATATCGCCGACCACCTGTCCGAACAGGCCACCCTCGACGATGCCATGTACGCCCTCTACGTGCGCCAGAAGCTGGAGCGTTCACTCCAGGCCGCCAAGGAAGGCAAAGTGACATCGCAGGAAGAGATGGAAAAGCGATACCTGAATCATGCGCGTTGAATGGTCAGACTATGCAAGCGACGATCTCGACGAACTTGTGCGTTACATCAGCCGGGACTCGGAAATATATGCTCGGCTTTTCGCCGAACGGGTCGTGCTCACCACCCAACGGCTCAAGGACTTTCCGGAAAGCGGACGCATGATTCCGGAGGTCGAGAATCAAACTCTCCGGGAAATTATCGTGCAAGGCTATCGTGTGATGTATCGCGTGGAGACTGATCGCGTGCTCGTCCTCGCCGTCATGCACGGCAGCCGCGATATTGCGAGGCAAGAGATAAAGCCATGGAAAGAAAGGTAGCATGGTGTGATCAAGACATGCTCCCTTACTGCGCATGCGGAGTGGATCGTTGCGGCGCGCGTTCATCAGTTGGATCAATTTTCTGCGGCCCCTTCCTTTAGTGATCTGCACAATGGGCAAAGAAACGCCGCCTGAAGACGAACCGGCCACTCACGCTCGCATGAAAAACCCTTTGCGTGTTTTTCTCCGTTTGTTTATTTGCACCGCTATTGCGGCCTGACAACAAACTGGCTGACCACGCGCGGGTGCCGCTGCACCACCGAGGCGGGATTCGCTTCTAGCGCCGCCTGCGTGTACGGATCGATCCCGAAAGTGGTGACGCGCAGTGCCTGGGTGTCGGCGTCGATGTTGAATTCAATCCAGCCGAACTAAACAACCACCGGCTAAAGCCGGTGGGTTTGGGTTACGGACTAAAGTCCGGATACGCGTCGACTGAACGACGCGTCTTATTCAGGTTCCATTTTGAAATCATCGGTCGCCTTCGGCTCAAAGTGATGCTCCAAATACTGCTTGATCATCTCTTCCGTCATCTGGCCCACCGTGGCACAGAAATACCCCCTCGCCCAGAAATGCCGACCCCAATATCTCTTCTTCAACTGCGAAAACTCTTCAAACAGCTTGCTCGACGTCCGACCTTTGATTCACCTCATGATCTCACTCGGCGCCATGTTCGGCGGACAGCTCACCAGGATATGCACATGATCCTTGCTCACCACTCCCTTTACGATCCTGATCTCAAACGCCTCGCAGGTCTCTCGCACCAGCTCACGTACTCGCTCCGCAATCTCTTTACTCAACACCTTGTAGCGGTACTTCGTGACCCAGACAAAGTGGTACTCAATTTGAAACACCGTGTGGCTGCCGTATCTGTACTCCATGCCCCTCCTCCTTTCGTGCAGCATATCTTCGCAGCTAAAGCTGACCGGCTAAAGCCGGTGGTTTAAACCTTGGATGGAAAATTAAACGCGCTCGTGAAGGCGCCATAGGTCAACATTGCATTGACCGATGCGGTTGGTTCGATGAAATCAGAAGCTTTTTCCTTAAGGTAGTGCCATCCCCCTCGGTCCCTCTTTTGCAAAGCAAAAGGGGGAGTGGAGCTGCGCAATAACCCTTTGAGAATCGTGTAGAGGCATGAACTGTAATGTTCAAGCCCGATAATTCTGCCCTTGGCGGGTTGGATGCGGTTTTTATTGGAGAGCGGGCGTGGGAAACAGGCAAAGCGGCAAGACAACCAGCAAGCCAGGTGCTGTCCTGATCGAGCGGGCGGCGCGTGGCGTGGAGCAGCTGCGCAAGGATGCGTTGGCCATTGAGGACGAGTTGGCCGGCATGCTGGGGAGAACGGCTCCGGCGCTCAGGCCGAGCGCCCGCAACCTGGCGCACTACCTGGCCGTGCGCCAGCACGATATCCGCGATCTGCAGCGCGAACTGGGCAGCCTGGGGCTCAGTTCCCTGGGCCGGATGGAGGCGCATGTTATGAACTCGCTCGACGCCGTTTTCGACGTGCTGTGCCGGTTGCGGAAGTGCGCCGTTCCGGATCATCCGGATCAAGTGAAACGCATTCCGCCGATCCGGTTCGAAGACGGCAATGCGATCCTGGCCGACCACGCGAATGCGATCCTGGGGCCGGTCCCAGCCGACCGCAAGACACGGATCATGGTCACCATGCCGAGCGAAGCCGCCGCCGAACCGTCATTCATCCGCGACCTGCTCGCGCAAGGCATGAACATCATGCGGATCAACTGCGCCCACGACAACCCCGAGGCCTGGGGGCGGATGGTTGAGCATCTGCGTCATGCCGAAAAGACGCTTGGGCGCTCATGCAAGGTGTGCTGTGACCTGGTGGGACCCAAGCTGCGAACCGGAGCGATAGAGCCCGCGAAAGGTGTAGTCAAGTGGCGTCCGCAGCGCAACCGGCTCGGTCAGCTCATTGCTCCGGCGCTGGTTCGTTTCGTCAGAGAAGGCGCGGGTGCCGCGCTTGAAACGAAAACGGTTCCGGTGCGGGGCGACCTGTTTGCCAAGGCCCGGGCCGGTGATTGCGTCGAACTGTTCGATGCGCGCAACCGCGCCCGCGCGCTGCGAATCGTCAAGGTCTCCGCTGATGCCTGCGTATGCCAGGCCGAGCGCACGGCGTATGTCACCGAAGGCGTCAAGTTGACCTTGCGCCGGAAGAAAAAGATCGTGGGCACCGGCGCTATCGGAGCGCTGCCCCTGGCGCCGCAAGCCATATTTCTCAAGCCCGGGGACCTGCTGGATGTAGTCAAGGGCGAAATTCCGGGCAAGGACGCGGTGCGTGACGACTCCGGCCACGTGGTCGAAACCGCCCTGATCGGGTGTTCCCTCGCCAAGGTGTTCCGCAGCGTTCGCAGAGGACAGAAAATCTTCTTCGACGACGGCAGGATTGCGGGGACGATCCGGGATATTGAGACTGACCGGTTCAGGGTCGAGATCACCTACGCGGCGGGCGGCGGCGCCAAATTGCGGGGCGAAAAGGGCATCAACCTGCCCGATACGGACCTCAAGCTGCCGGCGCTGGGTCCGAAGGATCTCAAGGATCTCGCTTTCGTGGCCAGACACGCAGACATGGTCGCCCTATCGTTCGTGCAACGGCCGCAGGATATCGAGGATTTGATTGCCGCACTCCACCGGCTCGGTGCGTCTCATCTGGGCATCGTCCTGAAGATCGAGACGCAACAGGCTTTCAGCCACCTCCCGAGTCTGCTGCTCTCCGCCATGCAGCACTCTTCAGTTGCAGTCATGATCGCGCGCGGCGATCTTGGCGTCGAAGTGGGTTTCGAGCGTCTGTCGGAAGTGCAGGAGGAAATTCTCTGGCTGTGCGAGGCCGCGCATATTCCGGTGATCTGGGCCACCCAGGTTCTCGAATCCCTGGCCAAGCAAGGAAGGCCGTCCCGCGCGGAGGTAACCGACGCCGCGATGGGAACGCGCGCCGAGTGCGTGATGCTCAACAAGGGGCCGCATATCCTGCAGACCTTGAAATTCCTGTGCGATGTGTTGAGCCGGATGGAAACCCACCAAGAGAAGAAAACGGCGATGCTGCGCAAGCTGAGCATCTCGGAGATGCGCATTCCGCAAAAGCAGAAACTCGCCCGCAACAGCCTGATTGCAGAAAAAGAGCCGGCGGATTCCAATCTCAAGTGCAACAGCGTGATGCCGAGAGTGTAGCGGCGGCATGAAGACCTCGTGAGATGTCTTGAAGCCGAGGCATTTGCGGGGTGAACTTTATGTTACGGATGGGGCGGGTTGAGGTGTGTCGCGCTAATAGCTCACCGGCGCCAGAAACAACACCACAAACTTCAGGCGAGCTCCTCGTCTCATCGAAAACCACCCCGGCCGTAGTCCGCTCACCACGGGCGTCAACCGTTACGATTTCCATGTAATCTTTTCCATCAGACATGGCGTCATGCCTCTGTCACAGTCGCGACATAATGTTTCCCGGATACAAACTAACCGATCAACAATTTTTAACAGATGCCCGCTACGGGCAGGGAGACGATATGGCGGGCACCACGCTTGCGAATCTGAAATTAATCAAGGTCATCGACGGTGACACGGTCCGGGCGGAGATCGACGGCACGTCGGAATCCATCCGCATCGCCTGTCTCGACACGGAAGAAAGCCAGGCGGGCGGCGGCAAACCCGTCACCCAGGCGGGGGTGATGGCGACCCGCTGGGCCAAGGAATACTTCGGCGCCGATGACGCGGGTGCTCCGCGCGGCGACGTGCGTATCGATGTCGAGTTCGATACCAACGACCCGGTACCTACTTGCATGCGCAAGCACCGCGACAATTACGGCCGGTTGCTCGGCTATGTCCATAAAGGCAGCGACAACTACGTGCTGCGCGCGGCACGGGAGGGTTGGTCGCCTTATTTCGTGAAATACGGCCGCTCGCGTTCGTATCACGAGCTCTTGCTGGACGCCGAGGCAGAGGCGCAATCCCGTCGGCTCAACATCTGGAACAGCGCGACCAATGCGGGCGGCGACCGCCGCGATTACGCCACCTTGATTCCATGGTGGAACCTGCGTGACGGCGTGATTCAGGAATATCGCCGCTTCGGCATCGAGGCGGGAGTGAAATCGGTGCGCACCGATTACGACGAGGTGGTGGAAGCGGCGCGCAACAACAGCCGCCTGACCCTGCTGTGCGATCTGCAGCAAGGCATCAATCGCTGGACCGGCGATGGCGCCCTGATCTTCGCAGGCTCCCCGCAGCATAAATTCAATCTGTGGATACCCGGCCGCGATACCGACATCGCCCAGCGCCTGCTGGCCCTGATCGAATTGCGCTATGCCAGCCAGGGCCGTAGTTATGTCTACGTCACGGGCGAGGCCACGCTCTATCGCGACAAGCCGCAAATCACGCTCACCGATGTGCAACAGCTTGCGGACGTACCGCCTCGCTAGGAAGGGCTTTTGCAATAATCCGTGATTTCGTGTTTGCAAAAGGGGTTTCATTTTGACATTAAGGAGACCGGATGATGAGAGCGATTATTTTCTGTGTGTTGATGCTATTGAATGCAGCCGGTCACGCGAACCCGCTGTGTGATATCGAGCCCTGCCAACTGAACGCCCGCTTCGCGAACGGCGGCGAGTTGCGCGTTCTGGGTTACGCGATGTTGGTATTTGGCGACGGCGCGGCCATCGACCTGGGACAAGACGGATACATCGATCCAGGCGCAGGAGGAATGGCGAGTTTCGATATCAACGCGCGTCCGGTTACGATTAAAGCGGGCGATCGCTTGGTGCTCATGGAGTCCGGGAAAATCCGCTTCGGCGCACAGGGCGGGTTTGGACTCGGAAACGGAATGATCGATGTCGCCCCCGGCG
>JANMQQ010000214.1:0-2549 GCA_031370545.1 Gammaproteobacteria bacterium | reverse complement strand
ACAACTTCGCCAATATCGCCGCGTCCGTGATCACCACCCTGTTGTCGCAACGCATGTTCGGCGATTACGGCTTGGCGATTGCCACCGGCTTGTTAACGTTCGTGCTGTTGGTGTTCGGCGAAGTGACTCCGAAAACTCTTGCAGCATTGCGTCCGGAGCGTATCGCCTTTCCAGCCGCTTACGTGATCGAACCGCTGTTGCGGATTTTTTATTACCCCTTGGTGTGGCCGGTCGGCGTGATAGCCAATGGCCTGCTGCACGCCATCGGTGTATCGGTAAAACGTCAACCCGGGCAGATGATCACCCACGAAGAGCTGCGTACCATCTTGAGCGAGACCGGCGCGCTGATTCCGGGGCGCGGTCAGGAAATGCTCACGGCGGCGCTCGATCTTGACAATGCGAGCGTCGACGATATCATGGTGCCGCAGGCCGACATTGTGGGCATTGATCTCGATGATGATCTGGACGTCATCATTCACAAACTAACCACCGCCGAACACACGCGCTTGCCGGTGTTCCATGCCGACATCAACAACGTGCTCGGCGTTTTGCATGTCCGCCACGCGGTGCCCTTGCTGGCAAAAAATGAGTTGACCAAAGAATCGCTGACCACGCTGCTGCGCGATCCGTACTTCGTGCCGGAAGGTACGCCGCTCAACACGCAGCTGGTTAATTTTCAGCGCGCCAAATGGCGCGTCGGACTGGTCGTTGACGAATATGGCGATGTGATCGGTCTGGTCACGCTGGAAGATATCCTGGAAGAAATCGTCGGCGAGTTCACCACCGACCCGGCGGCGCATATCAAGGACGTCTATCCACAAGAAGACGGAACATTTTTGGTCGACGGCGGTGCCACATTGCGTGACCTCAACAAACAAATGCTTTGGGAACTACCCACCGATGGCCCGAAGACGCTCAATGGCCTGATCGTAGAATATCTGGAAGACATTCCCGAACCCGGCACCAGCATGCGCTTGGGTCATTACATTATTGAAATCGTGCAAACCCAGGGCAAACTGGTGAAAATTGCCCGCATCAAATTACTATCTACTCTGAGTGCCGCATCATGACTGAAACACCCATCACCCAACGTACCCTGCCCGCCGAATGGGCACCCCAAAGCGGCGTGCTGTTGACCTGGCCGCATGACCAGAGCGATTGGCAGCCGTATCTTGCGGAAGTCGAGCCGGTGTATGTCAACATTGCGCGCGCCGTGTGTAAACATGAACGCCTGTTGGTGTGTTGCCGTGACGAACGCCATGTTGATCAGGTTACCTTGTGCTTAAAAGGCGGCGGTATTGACATGCGTAACGTCAGTTTGCACATTGCGCCGTCCAACGACAGTTGGGCGCGCGATCACGGGCCGATCACGTTGCTGCAAGACGGTGCATCGGTGCTGCTGGATTTCGTGTTCAATGGTTGGGGTGGCAAATACGCAGCGGAGCTTGACAACAGAATCACCCGACGCTTGCACGCGCAAGGTGCGTTCGGCGCCACACCCATCGTCACCATGGATTTAGTTCTGGAAGGCGGCAGCATTGAATCGGACGGCAAGGGCACCCTGCTCACCACCACCCAATGTTTGCTTTCACCGAAACGCAACCCGCACCTGACGCGCACCCAGATCGAGCAACGCGTCATGCAGTTTTTCAATGTGAAGCACGTGTTATGGCTGACGCACGGCCACCTCGAAGGTGACGACACCGACAGCCACATCGACACGCTCGCGCGCTTTTGCGACGCGCACACCATCGCCTATGTGCAATGCGATGATCCCGCGGACGCGCATTACGCCGACTTGCAAGCGATGGAGCAGGAACTCCAAGCACTGCGTGATGCGCAAGGCAAACCATATCGACTCGTGCCGCTGCCCTGGCCGAAAGCCAAAACCAATACCGACGGCAAACGCCTGCCCGCGACTTACGCAAATTTTTTGATCATCAACGGCGCGGTGCTAGCGCCCACCTATCGCGATGCCGCCGACGCGCTTGCGCTCACGCGCTTGCGCGAATGTTTTCCCGACCGCGAAATTGTGCCGATCGACTGCCTGCCGCTGATTTACCAATTTGGCAGCCTGCACTGCATCAGCATGCAATTGCCTTTCGGCGTGCTACCCGCGCTTTAAACTATAATTCAACAATAGACACGCCCCCGTAGGCAGGGTTGAAAACCCAGCAATGAATTAGGGGTTCACGAGCGCTGGGTTTAGCAATCCAGTCTACCACCGCGCGATAACGAGGAATTCGTGTGACCCACACTCTGACCGTAGCTTGCGTACAACACTCCTGCACCCACGACCGCGATCATAATCTCGCCACCAGCGTTGCAGGGATTCGTGACGCCGCACAGCGTGGCGCGCGTTTGGTGCTGCTGCAAGAACTGCACACCGGCGTGTATTTTTGTCAAAGCGAAGACACCGCGAACTTTGATCGCGCCGAGTCAATTCCTGGCCCCACGACCCATACCTTGGGTGCGCTCGCCAAAGAGCTGGGTGTTGTCATTGTGGCCTCATTGTTTGAACGCCGTGCCGCCGGCCTGTATCACAACAC
>JANMQQ010000185.1:0-3687 GCA_031370545.1 Gammaproteobacteria bacterium | reverse complement strand
ACCGGTCGCGACCGTGACATTTTTCAACACGCAGTTTGCGCCGATGGCGACGTTATCACCCAGCGTTACCTGGCCTTCGAACACACAATTGACGTCAATGACAACATCTCGGCCACAACTTAATGCGCCGCGCACATCCAGGCGGGCCGGATCCATGATCGTGACGCCAAGACCGGCGAGGGTTGAAGCATAGTTGCGCTGATAGATGCGCTCGAGTTCGGCCAATTGCAACTTGCTGTTCACGCCCAACACTTCCCACTCATGATGCGGATGCGCGGTCGCAACCGGCACGCCTTCCGCCACCGCCATGGCGATGGTATCGGTGAGATAGTACTCACCCTGCGCATTGTTGTTGGAGAGCTGCGCCAGCCAGCGCGCCAGTTTTTCCGTGGGCGCGGCGATGATGCCGGTATTCACCTCCTTAATTTTTTTCTCGACGTCGGAGGCGTCTTTTTGTTCGACGATGCGCGCCACGCGTCCAGCGCTGTCGCGCACGATGCGGCCATAACCCGTCGGGTCGGATAGCGCTACCGTCAACACCGCCATGCCCGTGCTGCCCGCATGTTCCAACAGCCGCTGTAAAGTGTCGGGTCGTGTCAGCGGCACGTCGCCATACAACACCAAGGTGATGCCATTCGTATCCAAGTGTGGCATAGCTTGCTGCAAGGCGTGGCCGGTGCCGAGCTGCTCCGCTTGCAGCGCCCACGCGATGTCGTCGCCTTGAATTGCCTGCGGCAGCGTATCCCCACCGTAGCCATAGACTACGCACAACTTCGTGGGCTTGAGTGAACGCGCGGTGGCCAGCACGTGATCGAGCAGCGCGCGCCCCGCGAGCGGATGCAGCACCTTGGGGAGATCGGAATGCATGCGCGTGCCCTTACCCGCGGCAAGGATCACAATGTTAAGTGGGGAAGTCATAAAAATATGCGGCGCACAAGCAGATTAAGTTCCAGGATTATAAACAAAAAAGGCAGCGTTGCCGCTGCCTTTGGTGTCGTGCCGGTATTGGAACTACTTTATCTTGCGCAGCTTGTGAATCGCGGCGAGTTGCGCCACAGCTTGCGCAAGTTCGATTTGGGCTTGAGCAATTTCCATGGCGCCGGTTTGGTTTTTCATCGCTTCTTCAGCTTGGCGTTTCGCTTCCAGCGCCTTGGCTTCGTCCAAGTCCTTACCGCGAATACCGGTGTCGGACAGGATGGTCACTACGTCCGGTTGAATTTCCACTAGCCCGCCGTTGACGTAGATTAATTCTTCTTCCACCTGATTCGGCACTTTAACGCGCACCGAGCCGGGCTTGAGCCGCGTCACCAGCGGCGCGTGACGCGGATAGACGCCGAGTTCGCCGCTCTCGCCGGGCACGATCACGAATTCTGCGGTGCCGGAGTAGAGCAGCGCTTCCGCGCTTACCACATCCACATGTATTGTCATGGCCATAGCTCCTGCCTTATTGGATGGTCTTGGCTTTTTCGACCGCTTCTTCGATGGTGCCAACCATGTAGAAGGCCTGCTCCGGCAGGTGGTCGTATTCGCCGCTGACGATGGCCTTGAAGCCCTTGATAGCGTCCTTGAGCGAGACGTATTTGCCGGGGGAACCGGTAAACACTTCGGCCACGAAGAAAGGCTGGGACAAGAAGCGCTGGATCTTACGCGCGCGGGCCACGGCCAATTTGTCTTCGGGAGAGAGCTCGTCCATGCCCAGAATCGCGATAATGTCGCGCAATTCTTTGTAGCGTTGCAGCGTCATTTGCACGGCGCGCGCGGTGTTGTAATGGTCTTCGCCTACCACCAGTGGATCAAGCTGGCGCGAAGTGGAATCGAGCGGATCCACCGCCGGATAAATCCCGAGCGAGGCGATGTCGCGCGACAACACCACGGTGGCATCTAAGTGGCCGAAGGTGGTGGCCGGGATTGGGTCGGTCAAGTCATCCGCCGGCACGTACACAGCTTGGATCGAGGTAATCGAGCCGGTCTTGGTGGAGGTAATGCGCTCTTGCAAGCGGCCCATTTCTTCCGCCAGCGTCGGCTGATAACCCACCGCGGACGGCATACGACCCAACAGCGCGGATACTTCGGTGCCGGCCAAGGTATAGCGGTAAATATTGTCGACGAAGAACAACACATCGCGGCCTTCATCGCGGAAGTATTCGGCCATGGTCAAGCCGGTCAGCGCCACGCGCAAACGGTTGCCCGGCGGTTCGTTCATCTGGCCGTAGACCAGCGCCACTTTATCCAGCACGCCGCCGTCTTTCATCTCGTGATAAAAGTCGTTGCCCTCGCGGGTACGTTCGCCTACACCGGCGAACACCGAGTAGCCGGAGTGTTGCACCGCGATGTTGCGGATCAGTTCCATCATGTTGACCGTCTTGCCCACGCCCGCGCCGCCGAATAGGCCGACCTTACCGCCCTTGGCGAAGGGGCACACCAAGTCGATCACCTTGATGCCGGTTTCGAGCAATTCGTTGGAGGCCGCCAGTTCGTCGAACTTCGGCGCGTGACGGTGAATCGAAGCGGTCTTCTCTGCTTCCACCGGACCTTTTTCCTCGATCGGCGCACCCAACACGTCCATGATACGGCCCAGTGTTTTGGGGCCGACCGGCACCATAATCGGCAAGCCGGTATTTTGCACCGCGAGGCCACGGCGCAGACCGTCGGTGGAGCCGAGCGCAATGGTACGCACGACGCCGTCGCCGAGCTGTTGCTGTACTTCGAGGGTCAAATGAATGCCGTCTACCATCAGCGCGTCATACACCTTGGGCATGCCTGCGCGCGGGAACTCCACGTCGATCACCGCACCAATGCACTGGACGATTTTTCCTTGGTTCATGGTTGTTTCCTAAATAACTAAGTTTGAATTCGTTAAGTGCTGCTGTTTTTATACTGCGGCTGCGCCGCCGACGATCTCGGACAGCTCTTTGGTAATCGCCGCTTGGCGCGTCTTGTTATAGACCAGCGTCAGCTCGTCAATTAAGGTACCTGCATTGTCAGAAGCGGCCTTCATCGCCACCATGCGCGCGCTTTGTTCCGAGGCCATATGCTCCGCCACCGCTTGATACACGGTGTATTCGACATAACGGCGCAGCAAGGTGTCGAGGATTTCTTTCGCGTCCGGCTCGTAAATGTAGTCCCAGTGATGTTCCCAAATACCCAACTTTTCATCGGTCTCGGTCTTGGACATCGCATCGGCTTGATCGACAATCGGGGCCAACTGCAACACCACCGGCTCTTGCTTCATGGTGTTCACGAACACCGTGGAGATTAAATACAGCTCGTCGATTTCACCCTTGAGGAAATTCTCCAGCATCACCGTCACTGGCGGCAGCAGTTTTTCCAGGTGCGGCGTATCGCCCATGTGCGTGAGGTAGGAAGCAATGTTGGCGTTCATGCGCTGCATGAAACCAAAGCCCTTGCCACCAATAGCGCACACTTGGACTTTTTTACCGGCTTGATCCCACTCTTTGTACTTATTCAAGGCCAAGCGCAACACATTGGTGTTCAATCCGCCGCACAAACCTTTGTCGGAAGTGACGACGATCAGGCCGACGTTTTTCACCTGCTCGCGCTGTTGCAACAAGGGGTGGTGATATTCCGTTTTCGCGTGGCTCATGCGCCGCATCACAGCACGAATCTTGGCGCCATAGGGGCGTGCATGCCGCATCCGTTCCTGCGCTTTGCGCATTTTGGATGCGG
>JANMQQ010000170.1:0-4309 GCA_031370545.1 Gammaproteobacteria bacterium | reverse complement strand
TCTTCCCGCCCAAGACGGAGGAAGGCAAGGTCAAGTTGCGTGAGACGCGCGACCAACTGGCCAAGTTGAAACCAAAATATTTTTCCGTCACCTTCGGCGCGGGTGGCAGTACCCAGCAAGGTACCTACGACACCGTTATCGAGATTCAGCGCGATACCGGCATCGACGCCGCGCCGCATTTGTCATGCATCGGCTCCACGCACGACAACGTGCGCGCCATGCTCAAGAGTTATCAGGCGCAAGGCATCCGCCGAATCGTTGCACTACGCGGCGACATGCCGTCCGGCATGGTCGAGGCGGGGGAGTTCCGGCACGCCAACGAACTGGTGGCGTTCATTCGCGCCGAAACCGGTAAACACTTTCATATTGAAGTGGCGGCCTATCCAGAAATCCATCCGCAAGCATCTAGCTCAACTACCGATATCGAAAACTTCGTGCGCAAAGTGCGCGCGGGTGTCGACAGCGCGATTACACAGTATTTCTACAACGCCGATGCGTATTACCGCTTTGTCGACGGTTGCGAGCAACGCGGTGTTGACGTCGCCATTGTGCCGGGCATCATGCCCATCACCAACTACAAACAGCTCGCACGTTTTTCAGATGCCTGCGGCGCGGAGATACCCCGCTGGTTACGCAAACGTCTTGAAGCATTTGGCGAAGATCTCGAATCGCTACGCGCGTTCGGTCTGGATTACACCACTGATTTATGCCGACGCTTGCTCGAGCAGGGCGCCCCCGGTTTGCATTTTTACACGATGAACCAGTCTGGCCCGACGACGCTGATCTTTAACAATCTCAAGTGACTTTGTTGGTGTGCGGAAGCTGAATTGCTTTCCAACGGCGAAACAAAACACTGCGGTTGGATTCATTGAATAGTTCGCTTTATGCAAGTACCGCAAAGGGCAGGGATTAGCGGAGACAGGCTAGCGTAGTCACATGACCGTCCGATTAAATATTTATTGCATTGACGAGATACGTTTGCATTACACCACTGAGCGAATATTGCGCCGCGCAGCAGGCGCGCGCAGGTAGGGCGCGAGCGTTTGCACCGTCGCGACGGCGAGCAAAGCCGCGACTACCGACAGCGCGATGCGTCCGCCGCCGTTGAGCAGGTTCATCCAGTTCACCAGCGGCGCGAAACGCAGTGCATCCGGTGAGGAGTTGGATAACACCAGGTCCTGCAAACTGCCGAGCAGCACCAGCGGTACATCCAGCAGCTCGACCACGACTAGAAACGGAATGGCCGCGAGTGCATAAAAAAACTTGCGCGTAATGCCGGGGGTTGGCCAAGCCAGCACGACCAGCAACATCACGATCGGATGCAGCAACATGTGACCGAGCAGGGTGGAGCTGGTCATGGGCACGGCGCTCTGGAAAAAGTAATGACCGAACACCGATCCGGCCCGGACTTCCGCATCGAGCATGACTACACGTTCACCCTGCGGCGAAGCGACACTCACTTCATTAATGTCAAGCTCAGGAGCGATCACGCTGAGCTCCCATTGATACAGGGGCACCCATAGTTCTCCGTAACGCGGCGCCTGCCACAACAACAAGGCAACGAAGACGGTGTAGGCGAGTAACAACGTCAGTGCGGATTTAAACATGGGGCGCCGGGGAGGCAGCGTGTGTGGGTATTTGCTTTAGCCACCAGAAAAAGAAACCGCAGGCCACTAGGACAATGATGGCCGGCCCGATGGTGCCATGAATGGAATCGAATAAGGCCTTGTCGGTACGAAAGCTGTAATACAGCACCACAATACGAATCTGGTTGAGTACATACACCAGCCCGATTCCCAGCAGAGCGCCGCGCAACTTATGCCGCCACGGAGCGGCGAATGCGGTGATCGCGGCAATCAGCAGAAACATCGCTTCGGTGCCTTCGCAGCCGTTCAATACGGACAGGCGCGCAAATGGAGACACCAGGCGCGAGCCCTGCGCGCTCACGCCCTCGTCCGGCGAGAACCAGTTGATCAGCGCAGCGCTGGGCTTGACGGTGAGAATGTCGATGAACACCCGTTCAAAACTAGTGCCACGGCTTTGCATATACAGCGCTTCGCAGCCGAAGAACACCACAATGAACAACGCTACAAAAATCAGCAGACGCAGATTGGACATGAACTGAAACTTCCCCTTGCAGTGCAGGGATTGAATTTACCCTGCAGGTAATGACAGCAGGATGACAGTGCTCGGGGAATTCACCGCGCTGGAACGCATGTGTGGCCGACTCACCGCGTAATTTTCCTGTAACAAACAAGCGCAATAGTGTGCCTCGCTGCACTGAGTGTGAGATGTCGAAGATCGGAGGCAGCGATCATCGTTACCGAGTGCCTCAATCGGTACTTATTTTCATCCCAACATGTGGAGGTTGCGATGGCGGTTGGATTACTCGAAGTGCACGGTACCATCGACGTGAGCCAGTTTTGGCCCACGGGCCGTTCGGATGCCGATACCACAAAGGTGGTGGTGCAGCTCGCGCAAGATGCGTTCAAGTTTAGATCGCATTCCAGCGTGCCGTTCCACACGACGACCTTCTGGCAAGACGCTAAGGTAAAAGGCAGCATCGGGTTGAAAGCGCCGATTGATAGCCACAACCGCTTGACCATTCGCCTGCAGGGAATCGACGCGCCCGAGCTGCATTACCAAGCGCATCCACTGACAAAAGAAGAGCGCAGTGGGGCCAGTGCAATAGCGCTGGCGCAATACAAGGCGCTCAACCATTTTTATCGCCAGCCGTTCGGCGCCACCGCCACCCATGCGTTGCGCAACTTGCTGGTAGTGGCCGGCCAACCTCTCATGCCCTGCCGCGTGTGGACGTACGTGGATCATCCCAGCGAGATCTTCGACACCTACGCCCGGTTTGTCGGCAATATCGACGTGAGCATTCGTGGTCAGAGCATGGATCTTAATTACTGGTTGGTCGAACAGGGCTGGGCTTTTCCGGCGTTTTACTCGTCGATGAGCGCCGAAGAAATTGTCTCGCTTAGCGGGTTCGCCAAGATCGCGCGCGGTAAAAAGCGTGGCATCTGGAAACACCACGCGCAGACCATCGCCGCGTTCGACTTCAACTTGCGGGAGCCCGCCGTCGGCGACACCCGCGTGCTTGTGCAAGACCAGGGCCCGGTGTTGTTTCCAAAATTGTTCCGTCGGCAATGCAGTTGGGCGACGCGCAAGAAAGCCGGCATCAGCAAGCAAACCCTCCAGCAGTATCTTGAGTCGAGTGCCGACGCCTGTTTCAAGACGCCCGAATTCCTGGCACACACCATTCACTCGGCGAAAACCTATCCGTTCGCGAGTTTTGTCAAAGCAGGCAAAACCGTGGCATTCGAACCGGATGGCTTGGTATTCCAGGAGCTGCCGTCGAAGTTGCTAGGGGCGGACGGGAAAGAAGTCGCCAATTTTTAGTGCGCGTTGTCCCGTCCGCTGTCCGCTGCATATTTTCGACTTCCGGCACACCGAATTTTTATTGCTTTTAACCGTCCTGTAATTTATCTGTCAACGTCCCGTCATCGAATCGACTCCGTTCCTTCGTCTGGTTGTCATGAACACCTTCGTCCCGAGCCGTTTGCACCGTTGGCTTGTCGCGGGGCCGAGCACCCTCCCGGACAGCGTGTTTTGTCTGTCCATGTGCTGTGCATTTCTTGCTGCTCACCGCCTCAGCGCCGCAAATAATACCCTTGCAATAGCCCGTCCCACGCCTCGAACCAATTTTCCTTTTTGATCTTGGCGGCAAAGGGGTTGATTCCCGCCCACGCTTCGGCGGGTGTTCTGCCGCCCAGGTTTTGATGCGGTCGCACAAAATTGTAGAAGAAACGAAACTCGGCCAAAGCGACATTCAAAGCCGCACAACCCATGACTTCCCACTGGTCGAGCTTTTGTTTGAGCGTGCCGAAGAAACGCTCGATACGTCCGTTCTGCCATGGACAACCCGGATCACTGCGTTGCTGGCGGATACCTGCCAGCAACAGCACGGTGCGAAACAATCTGCTGGTGAAGCACGCTTCATTATCCGTTCGGACCGCGCGGGGCTTACCGTAATTTTCCGATAGCCAGAAACAAGTGCCCGAGCAACGTCCACGCGCACTTGTTCGGCAATGCCGCCAAGCTCAACAAGACCCGGCTGCCATGATCGATCAGACCGAAGATCATGTGCAGAGTCTTCAGCGCATCCGTCTTGCCCGTCAAGTCCAAGAGTCTTCCACTGCAAGATGAGCCTGAACAGGGGTCGTGTTTCCAGCGCGAGATGAGCCTGAAGTAAGGATGTCTTGTTGTTCATGATGGGAGGATGAACGCCATCATGAATGACTCT
>JANMQQ010000155.1:0-2175 GCA_031370545.1 Gammaproteobacteria bacterium | reverse complement strand
CCGGCCAGATCGAAATCGACATCCAACGCATTGAGATTCTCAATGCTGCCGAAACCCCACCGTTTCAAATTATCGACGATGATGTTTCCGAAGAAATGCGTTTGCGCTATCGCTACCTCGATCTGCGCCGCCCGGCGATGCAAAAGAATTTACGCCTGCGCCATCATGTCACGCGTGCGATGCGTAATTATCTCGACAGCCGCGATTTCATCGACATCGAAACCCCGATGTTGACTAAAGCCACGCCGGAAGGCGCGCGCGATTATCTGGTGCCCAGCCGCACGCATCCGGGTTCGTTTTTTGCGTTGCCGCAATCGCCGCAGTTGTTCAAACAACTGCTGATGATGTCGGGCTTCGACCGTTACTACCAGATCGTGCGCTGCTTCCGCGACGAAGATCTGCGTGCCGACCGCCAGCCGGAATTCACCCAGCTCGATATCGAGACCTCGTTCATCGACGAGATCGACATCACGCTGATGATGGAAGACATGATCCGGCACCTGTTCTCAGAGGTGCTGAAAGTCGCGCTGCCCAACCCGATCCCGCGCATGACCTACGCGGAAGCGATGCGCCGCTACGCCAGCGACAAGCCTGACCTGCGCATACCGCTGGAATTGATCGACGTGGCCGATGTGATGAAAAGCGTGGATTTCAAGGTGTTTGCTGAACCGGCCAACAATCCGAAAGGGCGCGTGGTCGCGTTGCGCCTGCCCAAGGGCGGCGAGCTCAGCCGCAAAGAGATCGACGATTACACCGCCTACGTCGCGCAGTTCGGCGCGAAGGGCTTGGCCTATATCAAGGTCAACGACGTCGCTAAAGGCCGCGACGGTTTACAGTCGCCGATCCTGAAGTTTTTGCCCGACGCGGCGATCAGCGCGATTCTGGAACGCACTGGCGCGCAGGACAACGACCTGATTTTCTTCGGCGCAAGCAGCGCCAAAATCGTCAACGATTCGATGGGCGCGCTGCGTGTCAAGCTCGGGCACGACCGCGGCCTGGTGCAGGAAGGTTGGCGTCCATTGTGGGTGATCGAGTTCCCGATGTTCGAATGGGATGACGACGGCAAACGCTGGGCCGCGCTGCATCACCCGTTCACCGCACCGCTGGTGGATGACATCGCGCTGCTCGAAACCGATCCCGGTGCGTGCCGCTCGCGCGCCTATGATCTGGTGTTGAACGGCACCGAAGTCGGCGGAGGCTCGATTCGTATCCATCGTCAGGACGTGCAGCAAAATGTGTTCACCTTGCTGGGCATCGACGCACAACAACAGCAGGACAAATTCGGCTTCCTGCTCGACGCGTTGAAATTCGGCGCGCCGCCGCACGGTGGCATTGCGTTCGGTCTTGACCGTTTAGTGATGCTGATGACCGGTTCCGCGTCGATCCGCGAAGTCATCGCTTTCCCCAAAACTCAAACCGCCCATTGCCCGTTGACCAACGCGCCGACGCCGGTGGCGGAAAAGCAATTGCGCGAGCTGCACGTGCGGGTGCGGGAAGAGAAAAAGGCGTAGGTGGCAACGTCAGTAAATTAAGCGCAGGGGTACGAATTTATTCGTACCCCTGCGCTCGCCGAGCGGACATCGTTCGCTAAGCACGCGCGATGGGAGCGCGGGCTTCCAGCCCGCTTGATGATGCAGCCTGCAGCCTGCGGCCAGGATGGCCGCGCTCCTAAAGAATATTCTCGCCTTCGTCAAACCATGTCAGGTCGAGACTTTTTACCGATTATTTTTCTGCTCCGCGATATCCACCATCGCCGTAACGATGCATTTTTGTAAATGTTGGTTTGCCGCATCATGTGTTTTGAAGCGGTATAGTCCTTTTGCAACGCGGGTGATATTACCGGTTGGAAAATTATGCATTTCATCGTTGAAGCGCGCGCCTTGCCTAAGCAATTCGGCGGATGCGTGAAACAAAATTTGCGGTTCTTTACGTGATCCGACAATTTTCACAGGAGTGTCTCATTGCGTTGGAAAACGACATGAACCTAGAAACGGCAGTTGACCGCTGCAAGGCCTAAGCAAGTGCGTACAGGTATTGATATTTTGGCCATTGCATGCGTCATCCATAAGGTGAAGCCCGCTACGACCCGAGCAGCACGCCCCGTTGTGCACAGGGCGGCGTTGCAACTCGTCCTACCTCGCGCAAAACCAGCGCGATAGGAATCATCGGAATAGC
>JANMQQ010000148.1:0-8360 GCA_031370545.1 Gammaproteobacteria bacterium | reverse complement strand
CATTGGGGAGTTATTGATACGAGGGGTAATAGCGACGTTTGCAAAGCAGCGGGAAGCTGCATTAAAGAAGCCAACAGCCTGATTGAGTAATCCTTGATCCATCGGGACGGACGCAACTTTTTGCAAATGGATAGTGTTCATGAATGTGGCCTAACGACCAAGCTCAGGCGCGTCTCTGGCGGCGCGGAGCGCCGACAGAGACGTCGACTGGAGCGCCTTGTTGGGCGGCACTTTCACTTAAATAGCCCCCACACACTCGCTACGGCAGCTACTGCCGCAGCTGCAGCACCGATGATTGCGGCCCACTTTGTGATCTTTGCTTCTTTGATGGCACCAACAGCGGCCTGGCGTGTAAGCCACTCTTGCACTTCCTCCTCTTCGTGTGCCTCGAACTGATTCGCGGCTAGCATCTCACGCACCTTCGTCTCGCCGTGTTTCTCCAGACGAGGCCACAACTCTTCGCGTTCTGCGAGAAGCATCTAAACGAACCTCATTGGTTGTGACGCCCAACGTTGCGTTAACCGGCCGAGGGACGCGCAGCGACCCGAAGGTCCGTGTTGAACGCGGGGTTAGCCCTCGCTCTCACAACCAATTTCCTGTAACAGCCATGATGCCAATGAAGTACGTCCATGCTAAAGCAGCAATGTTTATGACTTGAAGTAAGTGAACGGACAGCCGACCACGAAATGCGAACAATGAGTAAACGATAAGGACTGCAGGGATGCTGAGCAAGAGTAAAAACGGCCTTTCATAAATAGGATTGCTTCCCCCGGACCACCATATGACCATGGCTCCAACGTACAACACCGTGATAACCACACCATGCGCAGAGACTGCTAGTTTTTTGCCGAGCGAATGGTTTGGTGAGGACGCGCGGAAGTACACGCCACTTACAACCAGAGTAAGCAATGGAGCCAGCCAGAACTGGAGGTATGCAAATACTGCTGAAATAACGTTAGACGTTGTGGCTTCCATGACTTCCTAGAGGGCTAACGTTTGAGTTAAGCGGCGCGCCGCTAGGCGCGTCCGCTTGAACGAATTGTTAGAGCGGTGGGACGAGCCACCGCCCGAAAATAAACCAGTGCGGGTCGGAGAACGACGCTTTTCTGTAACCGCGCCCCGCGCGCTGCCTGGTAAGTAGTAAAACGCCACGGCTTGCCCCGCGCACGGTTTCTTACAGAGTGAAAAACAGAATGCACCAACGTCGGTGAGCAGAGCTTGAACTTCAAGCCCACGTGGGGCAAACGGATCAACAGTTTCAGGCGCCATTGAAGCTGAACAAAATCCGCGCACTTCACGCAACCAACACACTGCCAACTACGAAGAACAAAAACCCGAACTCAAGTGAACCCACACCAAAAACAAAACAAACTCTAACGCAAAGTTAAGCGGGCCGCTTTAGCGGCTCCGCTTGAACGCCGTGTTATACGGCATTGAAGAAAAGGAGAAGAACATGGCAACGAAACTCGATGCAGGACAGAAGCACCTTTTGCGATTGGTAGTGGAAGGCACGGATGCGGAAGGGTGGGCACAAGTAAGTAAGCCAGTTTTTCCGCTGGTTGAAAAGATGCCTCGCGAATTGGTTGAACTCGAAGCGGTAGGCGACGAAGGCCGAGGCCGGGCGCGCTTGACCACGGAAGGCGAAAACTTAATGGCTGCGATGGCATGGCTGTGACGTATAACGTTCGCGTTAACCGGCCAAGGGTCGCGCAGCGACCCGAAGGTCCGTGTTGAACGCGGGGTTATACGTCTCGATATGACTCCTTAACAATTTAACACCGGCGTGTACCGCCCTTGATCGAGTTTGAAATGGATTGGTGCCACGTTGATTTTCTCACCGTTCACGTAGATGTCAGGAAACACCACGGTAAAATCATCCAAACTGCTTGGCGATATCTGTATGCCAGGTGCCCAATAGCTATTGTGATTATTTCGAGCGTCAAACGCTTTCTCGAACATGGGCATAGGAATCTTTCGTATATCGCCGCCGGGCATAGTAACGGTTACCGCTGGTTCTGCGGCAGTTACCGTATAAGAAGCGCTTCTTCTTTCTTTTATGATCTTCTCTGTTTCTTCATTCGGAAATAGATACGAACTTGTGCTGTTAATTCCGACGCGAGGATTGATTCTCACGTGGACACGTAGCTCCGTGCCGTGCGATGAGTGACGTTCAGGTGGTGTCGCGTAAACACGAAACGAAACCCACGTGAGGATTTGAGGTGAGAACTCAATTACCTCAAGAGCTCCAGGACATGAAGGATTTACCGTGGTGTGCTGCCCTGCGGCTGATTCTGGTCGGAGGTATGTTCCAGTGCTACAACCTGCTATAGAGGCAGCTAAGATTAGTGGCAAAATTGTGCGTGAATATTTCAATGGTTCCCTCTGAGACGTATAACTAAAAGTAGACACCCGAAATGTCGTTTTATATTGCGACAGTCTGGTGTAATAGAATCCCTCGGTCAATAATGACGCCCTCATCATCACCGCCGGTCAATTTAGTACACCCGAATGCCTACGCAAACTACACCAAACCCAGTGGTTGCAAAACCTGTTCGTTTATTAGATCAACTGCGCGACCGAATTCGGCTGAAGCACTACAGCATTCGCACCGAGCAGACGTATGTCGATTGGGTGCGCCGTTTTATTTTCTTTCATGGCAAACGGCATCCGGCGGAAATGGGCAAGCTTGAGCTCGAAGCGTTTTTAACCAATCTCGCGGTCGCGGGCAATGTATCGGCGTCCACACAAAATCAGGCGAAAAGTGCGCTGCTGTTTTTATATCGCCACGTGCTTGAGCTGGATCTTCCGTGGTTGGAAAATGTGGAGCAGGCCAAGGCACCGAAACGTTTGCCAATCGTCATGACGGCTTCGGAGGTGCGCAACGTACTTGATCGCATGCGTGGAACTTACGGTTTGATGGGGCGTTTGTTGTATGGCACCGGCATGCGACTGATGGAATGCGTGCGACTACGTGTGAAAGACGTGGACTTCGAGCGGCGCGAAATCATTGTGCGTGAAGGCAAGGGCTTTAAAGATCGCGTCACCGTATTGCCGCAAATATTGATTGAGCCGCTCAAACTACAGTTGGAAAAAGTGCGCGCGCTGCATCAGGAAGATTTAGCGGCAGGAACCAGCGACGTATACCTGCCCTACGCCTTGGCGCGCAAATATCCAAAAGCAGGGCGCGATTGGGCATGGCAATACATTTTCCCCTCGGCTAAATTGTCAACCGACCCGCGTTCCGGCGTGGTGCGGCGTCACCATCTCGACGAGAAAGGTTTGCAGCGTGAGATGCGCGAGGCGGTACTCGCGAGCAAAGTCGCCAAGCCCGCAACACCGCATACGCTGCGCCATAGTTTTGCAACCCATCTGCTGCAATCCGGTTACGACATTCGCACCGTTCAGGAATTGCTTGGTCATAAAGACGTCAGCACCACGATGATCTACACCCACGTGCTCAATCGTGGCGGGCGCGGGGTAAACAGCCCGTTGGATAACATTTAATTTCTGCAAGCACGCGCCATCCCGCGTCAGGTCTTGATAACAAATTCCAGCTTCATGCCTGCGATCTCGATCACGTCGTGGTCGTTGAGCGGTGTGCTTTGCGCGCTGATCAGGTGGCCGTTCAACGTGGGGGGTATTTCGACAACAACCGCTTCCTTTGGTCGTACGTGCGCAACAAAATAACCGTTGGCACGTTTGGAAATAACCACATTGCTGCCTGCGTTACCCATCGTGGTGTAGGACTTGACAATATCCAGTGTATGCCCCGCTTTGGGTCCGGTGAGCAGCTTGATCTCTGCGGGTAGCAGCGCGCGGGTTTTGAGTTTTTCTGCACCGGGATTCACGATCATGGTTTTGTCAAAATCGGGCGCGTCTTCGTCGAGAAATTTAAATTCATGACGGCCGAGCAAGATCACATCTCCGTGGCGCAGCATGTGTTTTTTGATGCGCTGGCCGTTGACCAGTGTGCCGTTGGTGCTGCCCAGGTCTTCCACGTACACGTCCTTGATGTTGTCCATGTAGGCGTTCTTCTCGACTTTGATCACCGCGTGTTTACTGCTGATGGTGATGTCGTCGATTTGAATATCGCTCTGTGCTTTGCGGCCAATGGTCAACGACTCGCGCGCAAGCGGAAACTCGCGCAGCACCACACCTTCCAAGCAGAGCAGTAGTTTCGCCATACGCTAGCCTGAGCCGTTCGACGCACGCGGTGCCGTCTGGTAACGCGCCAACACTACCGAAATATTGTCGCGACCACCGCCCTTGTTGGCCAACCCAATCAAATGCTGTGCTGCCTCATCAAGATTGGCACCGAATTCCAACAACGCGAGTTGCAAGTCACGGTCACTCACCAAATCGGAAAGCCCATCCGAACACAATAAATACAGATCGTCAGAGCAGACCGTCAGCTGCTGCACATCAGTGTCTACATCCGGCCCCACTCCCAGGGCGCGGGTAATGATGTTTTTGCCGAAATTGAGCCGCGCTTGTTCCGCTGAAAACATGCCTTTGCGCACTGCCTCTTCAACCATCGAGTGATCGTGCGTCAGGCGCTCCAGACGCGCATCGCGCAACCGATAGGCGCGCGAGTCCCCGACATGCGCAATGGTCACCGTGTCGGGAGTAAATAGCGCCAGCACCATCGTGGTACCCATGCCGGTGTAGTCGGCGTTGTTCTGTGAGCTTTGATAAACCAGCGCGTTGGCTTGCGAAACGGAGTTAAGCGTGAGGTAAACCATCTCGGTACCATCATTGTCAACTCCTGACGCCAACGGCGACTCCGCCAACGCGCGCTCGAATTCTTCAACCACCGATTGCACCGCAAGGCGGCTGGCGACTTCCCCGGCGCGATGTCCGCCCATGCCGTCGGCCAACACTGCCAGCCGCAGATCGGGACGCACCGCAATGCAATCTTCATTGTGTTCGCGCACGCGACCGGTGTCGGTGTAACCGGCAATGCGTAAAATTAATTCGCTCAAGCACTGGCTCGCATTTTGGAGTTCTCGATTATTTCCTGGCATTTTTTCAAGGCCATGATCAACTGTCGACCGCTCTGAAAGCGCTGGTCGATTTCCTTGCGCAACGATTTGTCGATCACGCGCCCCACGCACACCGGCAAGTCGGGCCGGAACATGCGCGGGTCAGGATGCTTCTCATTGGCAATTTTGTACAGCAAGGTTGCAATCGACTCGCCGATGAACGGCAGCTCGCCGGTGACCATCTGGAAGAACATCACGCCCAGCGCAAACAGGTCGGAACGTCCGTCGACTTTCTGCCCCGCCAATTGCTCGGGCGACATATACGACGGCGTGCCTAAGATGGTCCCGGTTTTGGTTTTATTGGCATCCACCAAAAACGCCACGCCGAAGTCAGTTACTGTCACTTGGCGCTTGGCCGCGTTGTACACCACGTTGGCCGGTTTAATGTCACGATGCACCACTTGATGCTCGTGCGCATAATCCAGCGCATCGGCGATTTTTCCGACAATGAAAAATACCTCGGCTAACGGCAACAAATTGTCACTACGCGTGTAGGGCGAAAGATTCACTCCTTCGAGAAAATCCATCGCGATATAGGCGAGATCGTGCTCTTCGCCCACGTCGTAAATCGTCACAATGTTGGTGTGGTTCAACCGCCCCGCCGTGCTGGCTTCGCGGAAGAAACGTTCTTTGATTTCCACCAGTTGTTCAGCATCGAATTCCTGCGACAGGGCGACGGTCTTGACTGCTACGGTGCGGCCGATCTTCGGATCGCGGCCCAGATACACCATGCCCATCGCGCCGCGCCCCAGTTCCTTTTCAATTTCATAGCGACCCAGCATCGGCTTTTGCACGCCGTTGTTTTTTAGCACCAGCGTGCTGTGCATTGAGGCGCCAGGCATCGACTGAACCTGCGTGCTGGCCGCTTCGTTATTGCTCAAGATGCGCGGCACCACGTCGCGAAATTCTGGCTTGTGACTGGAGATGTGGCGAAACACGACAGCGGCACGGCTGAATTGGCGCTTGCGCTCGTAATCCTGTCCCAGCGAATACAGCAGTTCCAGCAGCGCGTCGTCGAGCGGACACTTGCGCAGTTTTTCGAAAGCCAAGTCCAGTTGACCTTGCGACTGGTAAGCCAACGCCAGCATGCGATTCGCTTCGGCATTTTCGCTGCGCGCGCGTGCAGCGAGTTCACCGTAACCGCGCTTAATGCCAAGAATGGTGTGCCCGACCAGCAGTTGCGCGATAGGCGTAATAAGTTGCAGCCAGATGCCCTGCGCAGCCATCACGATGACGTACAGATTACCGAGCATCACCACGAAAATCGCGGTGAGAGCCAGGCCGGTGCTGACGCGAATACGCGGCAGCAGCGACACTAGGTACAGCGCGACCAGAAAGATCGCTAACATTTCTATCCAGGGGGCCCACTCGGGCACGCGGTAATAATCGCCGTTCAACATGCTGGTGACGGTGTTGGCTAACACCACCACGGGCGCGACCGATTCGCCGGTGGGAATCGCAACGGGGTCGATCCAGTCTGGATGAGTCAAGCCGATGATGACCACCTGGTCGCGGAACAATGCGCTCGCCGCCTGCTGGGTGTAGACATTGTGAAACGACACCGTCTTGAATGCCGCTTTGTCGCCCTTGCGTTTGTAAAAATACGGCATCAAGCGCAGCGTCTTGTCGGTGTCGAGCCACTCGGTACCCAGGGTCACGCCGCGCCCCGGCACCACCCGCACCTCTTTTAAACTCACACCCATTCCGGCAGCGGCCAGTCCCAACGACAATGATGGGAAATGCTGGCCTTGATACGCGACGATCAGATTTTCAAAGCGCACGCGCCCGTCGAAATCCGTCTGGGGTTGAAAATGTCCTAGCGCCAAAGCGGCACTGCTGAGCGTGTTCGCCGGGATGCGAAACGATGTCGCGACCGGGGTGTCGGCATGGATAAACGTACCGAACATCTGATCAAATATATTGGTCTCAACCGGCACCGTCAGCGGCACGCTGAAACGTTGCAACGGTTCGGCCAGCATGCGTAGATCCGGCAACGCAGGCAGACTTTGCAAGCGATACGGAATTCCCAGCAGCACATTGCCACCCGCTTGAATCTCGCTTGCCAACACCCGGTCACCGTCAAGCTTCTGCTCGACGTCATGCAACGCAGCTTCAAATTTACGCGAGTATTCCAGCGAAATGTCTTGTCGCGGCGCTTTGTCGTGCAGCGCACGCAGCGGCGTCAGCACGTCAATGCCGCGCACGGTTTGGGTTTGCTGCAAGTCGAGCGCAATGCCGATGGCTTTGGGTTGGGATTGCTCAATGTTATGCAGTGCCGCCGCCAATACTTCGCGCGGGAACGGCCATGGACCTAACTGCTCGATACTTCCTGCATCAATTTCAACCAGGGTCACGCGGTCGAGGGCGGGTCGCTTGGCCGTGAGGGTAATCGAGAAGTCATAGAACTTGCGCTCCATGCTCTGTAAGGTCGGACCACCGGCAACAAACAAAAACAATAAAGTCACGACCAGACCGATAAACCCATCGGTCTTCCAAAATTCCTTATCGACTTGCCAGTTGAAGTGCGCCATGACGCCATTTCAACGACAAATCCGGGCGTTTCTTTAAAACCCGAAGGTACCCGAATGCAAAAATGCGCAGGCCAACCGCGCAACTTGTGGCGACACCAGCAAGCCCATGTGCGACACGTGCACAACGCGTTGTTCGGTGGCGCCGGGAATGCGCGCTTCGTCCACCCCAACGGTGCCATCGTTGGCCGATGTCAGCCCAGCAAAAATACGCCCGCCGCCGATGCTCAAGTCACCCGCGATCACACCCAAGGGGTTCGCCGTAGTCCAACGCCGCGATTGATCCGCAAGGCCGTGCAGATAACTGTTGCCGAGCATGAAGCGGCCAGTGCGAAACCGCGCCAATCCGTGCGCCGCCGCACTGCCTTGGTACGGCGCACCTAATGTCACGACACGACCCGGACGTTGATCGGGATAGCTGGAAAATAGACGTTGCACGACCAGCCCACCCAAACTATGCGCAATGAAATGGACCGTCGATTCCGGAATTTTCGCGATGAAGCGTTGCAACAATTGCGCGGCCTCATCCACCGTGCAACGTGTCGTGGGATAGGAAAATTGATACGTGACGAAACCACAGCGGCGCAAGCGGTAGCGTAACAACAACATGTCGGGGCCACGCATCCACAGGCCGTGAACGAGGACGACTGCTTGGGTCATGATGGAAAATCCGCCTGTAGGTTGTCTTCCGCGCTCATTGAATTAAGCTTAATCCTAGAGACGGCAGTTGAACGGCCTGAGCAGTGCGACACGTTGAGTACAGGGCAAGGCGCAACGAGCGAGGAATAGC
>JANMQQ010000133.1:0-2697 GCA_031370545.1 Gammaproteobacteria bacterium | reverse complement strand
TTCGTGCGCATCAACGAAGAAAAAATGTCGAAGTCGCTGGGCAATTTTTTCACGGTGCGGGAAGTGTTGAAGGTTTACGATCCGGAGGTGGTGCGCTTTTTTATTTTGGCAAGCCACTATCGCAGCCCGCTGGATTATTCGGACAAGAATCTGGATGCGGCAAAGGCGGCGCTCACGACGTTGTACACCGCGTTGCGCGGATTGGATGCCATGGGCATCCGTGCGCATGGCGCACGCTACGAACCTGATGATGCTCACGCGCAACGCTTCTTCGCGGCGATGGATGATGACTTCAATACGTCTGGCGCGATATCGGTGTTGTTTGATCTCGCCAATGAAGTGAATCGGTTGCGCATGGCAAATGATATGGACGGCGCAGCGCGTGTGGCAGAGAAAATGAAATCGTTGGGCACCTTGCTTGGTCTATTGCAACGTGACCCTGAAGCGTTTCTAAAAGGTAAAGTAAAAAGTGGGGAGCAGGGCTTGAGCGATGAGCAAATCGACGCGCTTATCACCCAACGCCTCGATGCCCGCAAAAACAAAAACTGGCAAGAATCCGACCGCATCCGCGATGAGCTCAAAGCCGCAGGCATCATTCTCGAAGACAGCGCGCAAAGCACCACCTGGCGCCGGTAGGGGGTGCAGGTTTGGACAATTCACCTCGCTGACTTGCGATAAAAAATACTAATTTCGGTCGCGATTAAATCAGTACGGTTGAGAACACGACAAGTTCATTTCAAACGGGCGTAGTTGCAGAAAGCGTAACGAGGGAGATAGCATTCACTGGTCGCGTATATTGTGCTGATCAATGTGTGGCAACGCACATACGACATCTACTCTGCCAGACACAATCTCCACGTTTTACAGCGACTGAAAATTTACTAACGACACTGCTCAACGGCAATTTCAAGGGATTGAGATGCTGATCCGAAGCGTAGTATTTTCCATTCTGCGATTTCGATTCATCGGATTGTCCGAGCAGGGGGCACGTCAGCAAGGAACACATTCTCGTAGAAATATTTCGGAAACTTGCAACGCGTATGCTGTTCCAGGCGTACCCGCTGTAGCGTTGCGAAAAAAACCCCTTGCGGCGGAATGCAAGCATAGCGGCACGGCAGAGTTGTCCGTGCCGGGTATTGGGCGCGTCTTGATAAATAGTTAGAAGGCCAGTCATCTCATTGGACCAGCAAGGAGCCAAATCACATGACCCGAATCTCTGTTGTACCGCGCGGGACCCCATCAAAACCGAATCAGCTCGATGTGCTAACGCGCTTTCTTGATGTGCGCACGCAAACATTAGAACTCGCAGCGCCATTGAGTCCCGAAGATCAAATGGTGCAGTCCATGCCCGAAGCCAGCCCGACCAAATGGCATCTGGCGCACACAACCTGGTTCTTTGAAACCTTCATGTTGGCGCCACTGGTGCGCAACTACGTTCCGTTCGACGCAAGCTATACCTACCTGTTCAACTCCTACTACAAGCAACTCGGCGGTCATCCCAATCGTGCGATTCGCGGCGCGTTCTCGCGCCCGGACCTCGACGAAATTCTGCGCTATCGCAACCATGTGGATGACTGGATCGAGACATTATTCGAGCGCGAAGTGTCGGCCGATCTGTTGAGCTTGCTGGAGCTGGGAATGAATCACGAGCAGCAGCATCAAGAGTTGATCATTACCGATATCAAGCACGCGTTCTGGAAAAATCCGCTGTGGCCCAATTACCAGCCTACCCAAATCAAAAGTGTTTCCTCGGCTGCACAGCCCTTGCTGTGGGTCGCTTTCGAAGAAGGAATTCGCGACGTTGGGTGCAGCGGCAGCAGCTTCGCGTTCGACAACGAAATGCCGCGTCATGGCACTTTGATCAAATCGTTCCGCTTTGCTTCGCGGCTGGTGACCAACGCTGAATATCTGGAGTTCATCGCAGACGGCGGGTACCAACATCCAGAATTGTGGTTGTCTGATGCGTGGGATTACATCAATGCAAATGGCTGGACCGCACCTTTGTATTGGGAGCGGGAAGAGGATGGCTGGACCACATTTACCTGCCAGGGCAACCTGCCATTAAATCTGAGCGAGCCGGTTTGTCACGTCAGCTTCTACGAAGCAGACGCCTTCGCGCGCTGGGCAGGTGCCCGGTTACCGACTGAGTTTGAATGGGAAGTCGCGGCAAATTCAGTCGAAATCCGCGGAAATTTCCTCGAGAGCGGTGCATTTCATCCGGCTCCGGCGCGCTCCGACACACACCTCCAACAAATGTTCGGCGACACCTGGGAGTGGACCGCAAGCCCGTATGTTGCCTATCCCGGTTATCGTCCGCTGACCGGCCCGACTGGGGAATACAACGGCAAGTTCATGTGCAATCAGATGGTGTTGCGCGGCGGGTCATGCGCCACACCGCAGTCGCACATTCGCGCGTCGTATCGAAATTTTTTCCAGCCGCATGCACGTTGGCAGTTTTCTGGAATCAGGTTAGCTGATGATTACGCTTGAGTCGCCCCGTCTGTCGGGGATTGCCCCGGATGTGCTGGAAGGACTTACGCGCGTGCCACGTGCACTGCCGCCGAAGCTGTTTTACGACGCGAAAGGCTCCGCGCTGTTCGAACAGATCACCTGCCTGCCAGAGTATTATCCAACGCGCACCGAAGCCGCGATATTAACGGCGAACGCCGATGAAATTTGTGCGTGCCTGGGTCGCGA
>JANMQQ010000103.1:0-7130 GCA_031370545.1 Gammaproteobacteria bacterium | reverse complement strand
ACGCAATTGACCCAATTAACATCGAGCGCAGCCTAAAAATAAGCACGTTCGTCACGCCGGAATATCGAGCAGGTATTTTGTTGCGGAACCGTGATAGCGGCGTTTCTCGCACGCTCGGATTTGACGTCAGCGCACGTTTCTAACTGACAAACTTTTCGGCACCGACTAAATGTGCAAAGCACGGTTATCTACTGCCAGCGCAGCCTCATGAAAAGCTTCCGACAACGTGGGATGTGCGTGCACCGTGCGTGCGATATCTTCCGCGCTTGCCCCGAACTCCATCGCAGTCACCGCTTGCGCGATCATCTCCGACGCGTGCGGTCCTAAAATGTGGACACCGAGCACTCGGTCGTAGTTTGCGTCGGCGATGATCTTGACCATGCCGGCGTGCTCGCCCATCGCATGGGCCCGGCCGTTGGCTTTGAAGGGGAATACGCCAACGCGGGTTTGAACTCCGGCGGCGGCAAGTTCTTCCTGGGTTTTGCCGACCCAGGCAATTTCTGGGGAGGTATAAATGACGAACGGGATCACTGCGTAATTCACGTCACTCAGTTGTCCGGCAATACGCTCGGCAACCATCACGCCTTCTTCAGAAGCTTTGTGCGCCAGCATCGGACCGCGCACCACGTCACCAATAGCCCACACCTCCGGCAGATTGGTGCGGCATTGCTCATCGACTTCGATGAAGCCACGATCATCTATTTTTAGTCCGACAGCTTGCGCGTTGAGTCCTTCGGTGTTCGGTTTGCGGCCGGTGGCCACCAGCAGATAATCCAATTGCAGTTTGTGCTCGCCGCCCTCGTCCTCATACACAACGTTGACCTGCTTGGGCGTGGATTTCACCGACTTGATGCGTGTGCCCATTCTAATGTCAAGACCCTGTAACTGGAACAGCAAATGCGCCTCTTCAGCGATTTGCCGGTCAACGCTGGGCAGAAAAGTATCGCGACGCTGCAAAATGACAACCTTGGAACCCAGGCGGCTCCAAACACTTCCCAGCTCCAACCCAACGGCGCCCGCACCGAGCACACCCAGGCGCGCGGGCGGCTCGTTTAAAGCCAACGCGCCGGTGGAATCAAGAATACGCTCGCCATCAAAACGGATGTCGGACGTGGTTTGCGGCGTTGAGCCGGTCGCAATGATGATATGGTCGCACTCAATTATTTCGATGCTTTTGTCGTGTAGCACCACTTCAATTTCGTGGGCAGATTGCAACCGCCCCTGGCCTTGCAACCAACTCACCTTGTGCTTGGTAAAGAGCATGGCAATGCCGCCGGTGAGGTCAGACACGATGCGCTCTTTACGCGCCATCATTAAGTCAAGATCAAGCTCCACCTTGCCAACGCGAATGCCGTGCTCAGCGATTTGGTGCTGCAAGTGGTAGTAACGCTCGGATGAATCAAGCAAGGCTTTGGATGGAATACAGCCGACGTTCAGACACACGCCACCTAACGCGGGCTTGCCCGCCGCCGTGCGAAACTGGTCGATGCAAACGGTATTCAATCCCAGTTGTGCGCAGCGAATCGCGGCGATGTAACCGCCGGGGCCACCACCGATGACTGCAACGTCGAATTTTTTCATGGCGTGTTCCACATCAAAAATGCTCACTCCCCTCCTTATTTTCAAGGAGGGTGGACGCGTAGCGGACGGGGTGGTTGCAGTTAATATTCCTTCGTGCCAACAGCAACCACCCCACCCCTTCGGGGCACCCCTCCTCGAAAATGAGGAGGGGAGGAAATTTCTGTTGCACCTGCACTGTATCCGCGAAATCACTCCCCTCCTTATTTTCAAGGAGGGGTGAACGCGAAGCGGACGGGGTGGTCGCGGTTGCAGTTTCATCCCAACCCAACAACCACCCCGTCACCTGCGGTGCCACCCCCTCCTCGAAAATGAGGAGGGGTGAAATTTTGCTATATCTGCAACAGCATTCGCGCCGGATCTTCCAGCGCTTCTTTCACCGCCACCAAAAACTGCACGGCCTCCTGGCCGTCGATGATGCGATGGTCGTACGACAGCGCGATGTACATCATTGGTCGCGCCACGATCTGGCCGCTTTCCACCACCGGCCGATCCTGAATTTTGTGCATGCCGAGAATCGCGCTTTGCGGCGGATTCAAAATCGGCGTCGACAACAGCGAGCCAAACACGCCACCGTTAGTGATGGTGAAGGTGCCGCCGGTTAACTCTTCCAGCGACAGCTTGCCGTCGCGCGCTTTCTGGCCGAATTCCACCACCTTGCTTTCGAGTTGCGCGAAGCTGTAACGATCCGCATCGTGAATTACCGGCACCACCAAACCGCGCTCGGTGCCGACCGCAATGCCAACGTCGAAGTAGCCGTGGTAGACAATATCGCCGCCATCAACGGACGCATTCACCACGGGAAATTTACGCAACGCCTCGATGCACGCCTTGGTGAAGAACGACATGAAGCCGAGCTTCACTCCGAATTCTTTTTGAAAGCGTTCTTTGTATTTATCGCGCAGCACCATCACCGGCTGCATGTTGACTTCATTAAATGTAGTCAGCATCGCCGCAGTATTTTGTGCTTGTTTCAGGCGCTCCGCGATACGTGCGCGCAAACGCGTCATCGGCACGCGTTCTTCGGCGCGAGCGCCGGGAGACGGCGTGAATTCTTCTCGCGCCGGAGCGCGAAGTGCCTCCATCGTCCTAAGCACATCTTCTTTGGTGACGCGCCCGCCGCGTCCGCTGCCGCTGAGGGCCGCGGTATCGACATTTTGTTCCAGCGCGATTTTTCGCGCCGCCGGGCCCAGCTTGTTTTCGGAGCGTGGCGCAACCAACTTAGGTCCGGTCGTTGCTTTGGGTACTGCCACTACGCCTTTTGCTTCGGTGTCGATCACCGCCAAGACCTCGTTGCTGTGCACCGTTTTGCCGTTGCCTTGTTTGATTTCTTTCAGCACGCCCGCTTCCGGCGCGGTGACTTCCAGCGTGACCTTGTCGGTTTCCAGATCAGTGAGATGTTCTTCGCGCCCGACGTAGTCGCCCACTTTTTTCAGCCATGTAACCACCGTGGCATCGGCGATGGATTCCGCAAGGGCGGGGACCTTGACTTCAATGATCATGAAATAAGCTCGCTGCTAAAATTTGAATGCGTCGTCGACCAAGGCCAGTTGCTGTTCCAAATGCCGCTGCAAATAGCCCACTGCAGGTGACGCCGAAGCGGGACGTCCCGCGTAAGCCAGGGTTTGCTTATCGGTTAGCGCTTTTTGCAAATAGTGCATCACGCTATGCCAGGCGCCCTGATTCTTGGGCTCCTCCTGACACCACTTCACACCTTCCAGTTTAGGATAACGCGCCAATTCTGCTGCGAGTTCCTCGCTGGGAAATGGATAAAGCTGCTCGGCACGGATGATGGGCACGCTGTCAATGTGTCGTTCATTGCGCGCTTGCAGCAGTTCGTAGTACACCTTGCCGCTGCACACGAGCACGTTCTTGACTTTTTTCGGATCGTATTGCTCGTGCTCGCCGATGATGTTGTGAAACTTGCCATGCACCATTTCAGCGAGCGGCGAAGTCGACAGCTTGTGGCGCAACAAGCTCTTGGGTGTCATCACGATGAGCGGTTTGCGATACGGGCGCAGCATCTGGCGACGCAGCAGGTGAAACATCTGCGCCGGGGTGCTGGGCATGCACACCTGCATATTGTCTTCGGCGCACAGCAACAGATAACGCTCCAGCCGCGCAGACGAATGTTCCGGACCTTGACCATCGTAACCGTGCGGCAGCAACAACGTGAGCCCGCACAAGCGGCCCCACTTCGCTTCGCCCGAGCTGATGAACTGGTCGATCACCACTTGCGCGCCGTTGGCAAAATCGCCGAATTGCGCTTCCCAAATCACCAGCGAAAGCGGGTCGCTGGTGGCATAGCCGTATTCAAAGCCAAGCACCGCTTCCTCTGACAACAACGAGTCGATCACTACAAAGCCGGGCTGTTCTAAAAATAAATGCTGCAACGGAATGTACGAGTCGCCAGTGGTCTGCTCGTGCACCACGGCGTGGCGATGAAAGAATGTGCCACGTCCGCTGTCTTGCCCGGAAATACGCACGCTGTAGCCGTCGGTGAGCAACGATGCATAAGCGGTGAGCTCCGCAAATCCCCAATCGAACGACACTTCACCCGCCGCCATTTTGCGCCGCGTTTCCAGGATGCGCGCGACGCTGGGATGCACCGCGTAATCTTTAGGCAAGCGACAAAAACCCTCGGCCAGCCGCGCAATATGCGCCGCAGGCAAGCTGGTGCGCGTAGCTTCACTCCAATGCGTGTTCTTGTACGGCGCCCAGTCGGTGACCGCCAGACGCTCGCGATTGGCGATGCGTGGCGCCACAGTGTGGCCTTGCTCCAGCGCGCTGCGGTAAGCGCTTTTCATGGCATCAACGGCGTCCGCTGTAATGAGGTGTTCGCTCACCAATTGCGTGCCGTAGCGCTCGGTAATAGTCGGGCAGTCGCCAATTTTTCGATACATCATCGGCTGCGTGACTTTGGGTTCATCCGCTTCGTTGTGACCGTGGCGGCGGTAGCAGATCAGGTCAATCACCACGTCTTTGTGGAACTCGACCCGGTAGGCGAGGGCGAGTTGTGTGACAAACAACACGGCTTCCGGGTCGTCGGCATTCACGTGAAAAATCGGCGCCTGCACAATTTTCGCAACTTCAGTGCAGCTGGCCGAAGAACGCACATCCAGCGGATGGCTGGTAGTGAAACCGATCTGGTTATTGATAACAATGTGCACCGTGCCGCCGGTGGTGTAGCCGCGCGCTTGCGACATTTGCAGCGTTTCCATCACCACACCCTGGCCGGCGAACGCAGCGTCGCCGTGAATCAACACCGGCATCACCTGTGCACCTTCAATGTCGTGGCGCGCATGCTGGCGCGCGCGTACTGCGCCTTGCACCACCGGGCTGACGATTTCCAGATGCGACGGATTGAACGCCAGCGTGATATGCATGTTGCCGTGCTCGGTGTTGACATCACAGCCAAAGCCCAGGTGATACTTCACATCGCCGGAACCCAGTTTGGTTTGCTGATCGAACACACCTTCGAATTCGCGAAACAGCACGCGCGGCGACTTGCCAAGAATGTTGACCAGCACGTTGAGCCGACCGCGGTGCGCCATGCCCATCACGATTTCTTGAATGCCATGTTCACTGGCGCGCTGCACCAGCTCGTCCAGCAGTGGAATCATGCTTTCCGCACCTTCCAGCGAAAAGCGCTTTTGCCCCACGTATTTCACATGCAGGAATTTTTCCAGGCCTTCCGCCGCAATCAAGCGTTGCAAGATGCTTTGCCTGCGCTCGGCGCTGTATTCGCCGCGCTCACGCGCGCCTTCGAGGCGGCCTTGAATCCAGCGCTTTTCCTGCGTGGTGTTGATATGCATATACTCGGCGCCGACGTGCCCGCTGTAGGTCTCTTTTAACCGTTGCAGGATTTCACGCAGCGGCGCCTGGTCCGGACCGACCAACGAGCCGGTATTGAACACCGTATCAAGATCGGCTTCGGTGAATTTGTGAAACGCCGGGTCAAGCTCCGGTACCACCGTGCTGTCGCGTAGACGAATGGGGTCGGTGTCGGCGTTCTGGTAACCACGAAAGCGGTAGGCGTTGATCAACTGCAACACCGCAACTTGTTTGCTTTCATTCGCGGCGGGGGCCGGGATGGCGGCGGGTGCACGTTGTGCCAAGCGGGCGAATGCAGCGCGGATCGCAGCATGATCGGCGTCCGGCGGCGCCGTCGGATTCGCCCGCTGCAACGCTTCAAACGTGCGCCGCCAGTCATCCGCCACCGACGCCGGATTCTTCAGAAACTGCGCGTATAAATCCTCAATAAACGCCGCATTCCCGGCGAACAAATAACTGCTGTCCGCCAGCTGCTGCATCAACTCGTCACGCAAAATAATGTCCATGGCCATAGCGATTTTTTAAGGAAGTCAGCCCATCTGAGTATCGGCAGCCGAGGAAGTTTCTTGCAGTAAGTATAGGAAAGGATTGGGGTGGGAGTGATAGCTTCGATGACTGCTCCAAGTATTACCAGATTAAGGCGTAAGATTTCATTTGTTTAAATGTAAACGCCTACGCCTTCGGCTTCGAAGAAACACCAGATTGAAAAAGGGAGATCATATGGCGCGCTCGCAAAAAAATGCTGTCGGCTTCGGGTCGCTTTTTGAAGAAGACTATCTGCTGCGAACGCTTGGACGTATCGCTCACGACCCGGATGTAGCGTTGACGGAGCTAGTGGCAAATGCATGGGATGCGGGAGCTTCCATTGTCGACATCATTATTCCTTCATCAAAGCAAAACGCGCTTGTCGTCACTGACAATGGACACGGGATGACAGCAGAGCAATTCAAAAGCCGCTGGATGACGCTGGCCTATGACCGAGCCAAGCATCAGGGCACAACTGTGGAATTTCCACCAGAGCGTAAGGACTTGAGACGCCGGGCGTATGGGCGTAATGGAGTTGGCCGTCATGGCATGCTTTGTTTTGCGGATCGTTATGAAGTAGAGACATGGTGCGAGGGGAAGGCGTCGCTGTTTGTCATAAGCACCATCAGCAAGGAAACGCCTTTCAAAATTGAGAGCGAGAGAACTATCCAACAAAGCGGCCACGGCACGCGACTATCGGTAATCGTGGATCGGCATCTTCCAGACCCTGACCGCATACGCGAAATTATTTCGGCTCGATTTTTTCACGATCCACAGTTCGTCGTGCGTGTAAACGGACAATCGATATCTTTGCCTGAACACTCCGGCCTGATTGAGCGAGCAATGTTGCAGATCACTGAAACGCTTAAGGTCGAAGCTTTTGTAGTAGATTCGACAAAGACGGCAAGCTCAACGCTATACCAAGGAATTGCGTTCTGGGTAAACAATCGCCTGGTCGGGACTCCTGGGTGGATCGTCGGTAATACAGTCGTCCTCGATGGGCGAGCCCGTTTTGCAAAGCGCTACGCAATTGTTGTTCGAGCGGAAGCAGAGTGGATACCGGAAGTCGAGGAAGATTGGGCACGGTTCAAGTCCACGGATAGCGTCAGCGCACTCAATGAGGCGGTGTGCCATTACGCGCTGGAAATGTTTGAAAAACTTTCTGCCAACTTCGTTGAAGAAAGCTCGGAAGA
>JANMQQ010000099.1:0-8771 GCA_031370545.1 Gammaproteobacteria bacterium | reverse complement strand
GCCGGTCATCATCGACGAAGGTGCCTTGTCGGATGCAACGCGTGAAACCGTTGAAGTGTTTCGCGTGATGGTGCAAATGCAGCGTGAAATCAGCCAGAAGGTGTTCGACCATTACGTGATCTCGATGACGCACGCGGCCAGTCATGTAATGGAGGTGATGTTCCTGGCGCAGTTTGCCGGGCTGGTCGGACGCGGTGCATCGGGCTGGTATTGTCATATACGCATCAGCCCGTTGTTCGAAACCATCGAAGACCTGGCGCACGTTGAGCCGGTCATGACGGCGCTGCTGAATAATCCTGCCTATGCAGCGCTGCTGGAAGCCTCCGGCAACATGCAGGAAATCATGCTGGGCTATTCCGACTCGTGCAAAGACGGCGGCATTCTCGCGTCGTCATGGATGCTGTATCAAGCGCAAAAACGCATCACGGCGGTCGCTGCGCAACGCGGCATCCAGATGCGTATTTTTCACGGGCGCGGCGGCACAGTCGGGCGCGGCGGCGGTCCCACCCACGAAGCGATTTTGGCGCAGCCGCCCGGCACCGTGCACGGGCAGATCAAATTCACCGAACAGGGCGAGGTGTTGTCATTTAAATACAGCAATGCCGAAACCGCGACCTACGAACTGACCATGGGCGTGACCGGGCTGATGAAAGCCAGCGTCGGCGTGGTGCATGCGCCGACCGGCGATGCGCAAAATTATCTGGACATCATGGACACGCTATCGC
This sequence comes from Gammaproteobacteria bacterium, assembly GCA_031370545.1. Taxonomy (GTDB): domain Bacteria; phylum Pseudomonadota; class Gammaproteobacteria; order SG8-11; family SG8-11; genus UBA6921. The sequence continues at coordinate 8,046 of JANMQQ010000099.1, read as the reverse complement.
GCGAAGGTGAACGCGCGTACCGCGCATTGACCGACGATACGCCCGCATTCTTCGATTACTTTTATGACGCCACGCCGGTGCGCGAAATCGGCATGTTGAACATCGGTTCGCGCCCGTCGCATCGCAAAAAAACCGACCGCTCGAAAAAATCCATCCGCGCTATTCCCTGGGTGTTCGGTTGGGCGCAATCGCGCCACACCCTGCCCGCGTGGTTTGGCGTGGGTTCAGCGCTCGAACAGTGGAGCGCAACCCGTGGTCACGATGTGCGCACCTTGCAGCGTATGTATCGCGAATGGCCGTTTTTTAAGGCGTTATTGTCGAATATCGAAATGTCGCTGTTCAAAGCCGACATGGACATTGCGCATCAATACGCGCAACTATGCAGCGACCCCAAAACCGCACAAAGTATTTACGCGGCAATCTACGCCGAACACAATCGCGCGGTGAAGTACGTGCTGCTGGTGACGGGAAACAAAGTGCTGGTGAAGGAAAATCCGACGCTATTGTTGTCCTTGTCAAGACGCAACCCCTACCTGGATGCCCTCAACAACATTCAACTCTCGCTGCTGCGTCGCTACCGTGATGAATCGCTCGACGAAACCGAACGCCAGGCTTGGCTCAATCCGCTGCTGCGTACGATTAACGCGATTGCGGCGGGCATGCGCAACACCGGCTGACGGGGAGCGCGGGCTTCCAGCCCGCTTGATTCTCATGCCTGCGGCCAGGATGGCCGCGCTCCAGTTTAGGGCACTTCTATAAATCCAGAGTTCGCCCAAATGCAAGGCGCGGAAAAAATTTCGCCGCGCGCATATGTTGATATGTAAGCAAGAAATTGTTTCCGCAACGCGGCAGTTGGGATGAAATCTGGATTTATAGAAGTGCCCTTTAGTTATCGTAGGAAAAATACAATTCGGTAATGACCCACGCAGCGCCTTGCTTGCCAAGATGGAACCGCAGAGCACCGCTGCGCTGATGCTCGAGATCATCACGCCGACTTGTGACGTACGAAGTGAAATCCGCGTCAGCTACGACACCTTCATTGGCACGCGTCCAATGCACGTTGCGCAAAATCATCCGGCGCAGACGACTGCCCAGAAATGTTTCGAGATACTCCTCTCGCAGTACTTGCGCTCGCACCAACCCCGCTTCGGTGCGCACTCGCGGCGCTAGTAACTCCGTGAACCGGTCAATCTTGCCGCCTTCATAAGCCTGCACAAAGCGCATCAGTACGCTTTCAAGTTCCTGGCGGGGAATTTCCAGCTCCCAAAGCGGATCGCTGATCACTCCACCTCGTAACGTGGATTTGTCAACGTCAGCCGCTTTGGAATCCTTGCGCGACGGATTCGGTGTTGCAGCGTCAACCGGAGTTACCACTAAAGCTGCCGCCGTAATTACGGCGGCATAAAAAGCTTGCATTGTGAATCGCACCTCGCCGGTAAAAGAATTTCAGGCTGACCCGCAGCAAAGGGAGTTTTTGACTGCGTGAGTGTGCCTGATACCCAATCAATTTGTCGCCATGATAATATCCCTCGCGGCGTGGCGGAGCAGCTCAAGCACGTGCGTTTCTAGGACAATCTCCCGTTACGTCAACCCACTTTCCAGAACGACAGGTGAATCAATGAACATCACCGGCCGGCAAATCGCCAAAGGCGCGGCGTGGATGGTTTTATTCAAGTTCACCGAGCGTGGACTGGGTTTGATCAGCACCGTTATTCTTGCGCGTTTGCTGGTGCCGCTTGATTTCGGCGTGGTCGCCATGGCCGTGTCGGTGATCGCGGTGCTGGAACTCATGGGCGCATTCAGTTTTGACGTCGCCCTCATTCAAAATGCCAACGCTGGACGCGATCACTACGACACCGCATGGACCTTCAATCTGCTGTTTGCATTAATTTCAGCGCTGTTGTTGATCGTGCTCGCATTGCCGATGGCCAATTTCTATGTTGAACCACGCCTTGAAAATGTCATGCATTGGCTCGCATTGGGTATGGCTGTGCAAGGTTTCGAAAACATCGGCGTGGTTGCCTTCCGCAAGGACATGCGATTTGACAAGGAATTCAAGTTTCTATTCGGCAAAAAAATTATCAGTTTCGCGGTTACTGTCCCGCTTGCGTTTATATTGCAAAACTACTGGGCTCTGGTGATCGGCACGCTGACCGGCCGCGCCGCAGGAACCATACTGAGTTATATGGTGCATGAATACCGTCCGCGCTTTTCACTGGCAGCACGCTCCGAGTTATTTCATTTTTCGAAATGGATGTTATTAAACAACATCTCCATATTTCTGCGTTTTCGCTCTGCCGATTTTATCGTGGGTCGCTTCGCTGGACCCCACGCATTGGGTTTGTTCAGCGTCGCGTACGAAATTTCCAACTTACCCACGACGGAACTGGTTGCGCCCATCAATCGCGCGGTATTCCCCGGCTACGCCAAGATGGCGTCCAATATCCCGATGCTGCGTGAAAGTTATCTGAGCGTGGTTGGAATCATCGTATTTTTGTCACTACCCGCTGCCTTCGGCATTGCGGTGATCGCGCCGCTGCTGGTCCCGGTATTTCTTGGCCCGAACTGGTTGGAAACCATTCCGTTAATCCAGATATTGGCAGTGTTCGGGGCGTTGGTGGCGATACAAAACAACAACGGATCAGCGCTCGTGGCGTTGGGAAAACCGCACTTGGTCACGGGACTCTCGGCTTTTTCCGCCGTACTGTTTTTGCCCACATTGGCGATGCTTACGATGTGGTACGGAGTCATGGGCGCCGCGTGGGCCAACTTGATTATCGTGCTCGTCATGATTCCGATAAATTACCTGTTTTTATTCCGCGCTCTGGATTTAGGAACCTCGCATATCGTGCGTGAAATTTGGCGACCGGTCGTCACCACCGCGATCATGACCGCAGTCGTACAGGGTTATGTGGTTGGCTCCAACTTGGCACCTAAACTGGGAGTGCAGATCGTGCAGTTACTCCTCGCGAGCAGCATCGGATTCGCCACTTACACCGCAGCATCGTTGGCGCTATGGCTGGCGTGCGGTCGGCCCGCCGGAGCAGAACAACATGTGCTGGATTATCTACGCCGCTACATCGCCCGGCGTCGTGCGCCGAAAGCCGCCGAAGAACCCAAATGACCCCGGCGAAAATGTCACGACAGGTAGTGTCGTAAGCTGCGAATGTTCGTCTACTATTAATCGTTGCTACTCCTCACCGCGACCCAAAACGAATGCAGCTCGATCACGTTTGTCTGGCGGTACGATCAATCGCGAATGTCCGTGCGCGACTCTGCGCCCTTCTGGGTTACGTACCCAGGACCGACGTCGTAAAAAATACCGTTCAGGATGTCAACGTGCAGTTCCTGGCCAAGACTGGCTCGCTTGACATCAAGCTGATCGAGCCCGCCAGTGAAAATTCCAACCTGCTGCAATTTTTGCGAACCAAGGGTGAAGGATTACACCACCTGGGGTTTATGTGTGATGACGTGGAAGTCACCTTGGGCGCCCTGACAACACAAGGCGCCCGTGTCACCGCACCGCCCGCACCGGGCGAGGCGTTCGATGCCGAGACGATTGCATTTTTATATATTGCAGGCGGTTTAAATATTGAGTTGATCGACACTATTAAACGACGCGCGTTGATTGATCCCACTAACGACAGCACCGCATGAGCTCAACTGTAAATCCAACCATGGTGGTCCGGCGTGCAGAACCGGCCGACGTTCCCCAACTGGAAGCGTTTTATCGGCGCTTCCACCCTAATCGAACCCGCCTGCACAATATGAAGACCTGGCACTGGGAGTTTCTGGATAATCCAAATAAGCGGGGAAATATCCCGTTTTTTGTGATCGAAGCAGACGGCGAAATCCACGGCGGGATCGGCTACCTTCCCGTAAATCTCCAATGTGGTGACCGCACCGTTACGGCCGGTCATCCGGTGAATCATTTTGTCGACCCCGCGTTCAAGGGGTTGCCCGCGTTGCGTTTGATGCGCGCGTGCCTGCGTGAAAGCGCAGTCACATTTTTTTCCTATCTCACGGATGACGCGGTTCGCCTAGCCAAGGCAACTGGATTTGTTGATCTCAGCAGTCATCTTTCCCACTACTACTTGGCGCTGGGTAATCATGCCGGTGGCTGGCGGGGCTATCCAAAATTCCTTGCGCTCAGATTCGCGCGAATGGTTCTAGTCACCGCTGCACGCGTGTATTGCGCGACGACTGGAGGCCGCTGGGAGACTGCCGTGCAGGCGCAAATTCCAGCGCTGCCAGAGCGCTCGACGAACGCGAATCCGAGCAAATTACGCTACGCGGTGGTCAAGGATGCTGCCTATCTGCATTGGCGCTACGCGCGCAGCCCGCTGCTGAACTGTTCGTATGTATCGGTTCGCGAGAACGGCACAGTCACCGCCCTGGCGGTGGTACATATGGATCACAAGCTGAAGACGGCAGCTATTCTTGACATTATACAAGCGTCGCAAAACTTCGCCCGTTCGCTGCGGTTACTCATCGCCGTGGTCGATCATTGCCGCGCCGTCGGCGCGACCATGCTGTCAACGCATCTGATTCACGCAGAAATCGAACCCGCCTTCCGCTGGCTGGGATTCGGTCGTCAGCCCAGCAATCATCATTTCATGGTCTACGCCGAGGACAAGGCGTTGAAGGCCGCGCTTTCCGACGCCAGCAAATGGGAATTTTTCCTGGGCGATACCGATGTTTATTAATGCTTCGCTCTTGGGTTAAAGCTCACCTAAAACCACCGGCGCATGATGCAGGTAATGCGCTGCGCGCCGCTTGGCTTCGATATCCTTGTATACCGCCTGCGCGGCAGTTTCAGTGATTTTTAGGTACTGCGCCAACTCACGTGCCGGAGCGTGATGAATATACGCCCACAGCGCCACGTCCATCTGCGCATGCGGCAGCCCGAAGTAAAATTCGTCCTGCCCTTGCGCCAGGCTATAGGTGTCGGTGGTGGGAATGGCCGCGCAAATCTCGGCGGGCAATTTCATATGGCGCGCCAGTGCGTACACCTGGGTTTTGTAAAGATGCGCAATGGGTTTGACATCCGCCGCACCGTCGCCGTTCTTGACAAAAAATCCCTGGTCATATTCCAGCCGGTTCGGCGTGCCGGTCACCGCGTAATTCAGGCGGTCAGCATGAAAATATTCCAGGGTTTTACGAATGCGTTGTTTGTGATTGGTTGCGGCGACGATTTGCAAATAGGCTTTAAGTTCAAGACGTGCTTCCTTGATCTCCCCCGTCGGCGTCTGCACGACCAGCTTGAAGTGATTGTATTTGCCCTCCAGGCCGCCGGTGAGCACGATCTTGTTTTTCCAATCCGCGCCGTACGCCGGGAACACTTCCCGAATCGCATCGTCGCGCCATTGATAACAACCGATGGCTTCGAGTACCGGAGCGATGTCTTGCAGCGTGTATTCGATGCCCAGATGTTCTGCAAGCAACTTGCCCCGCTTGCTGCTGTTGGACGATGAATCGCGTTCCGGCAGCAACAGGCCGAACACTTTCTTCGGCCCCAGCGCGCGCACGGCGAGCGCCGCACACACCGAGCTGTCGATGCCGCCGGACATTGCGATCACCAACCCACGCTTGTGAAATTCAGTCGCCAACACCGCGCGTAAACCCACGCCGATGCGCTCGATCTCGGCGTCGTAATCCAGATCGAACATCCGTTCGTTAAATGTCATGAATTGGCTCCCGTCAAAAGAAAACGCTTGATCTTGCCCGATGCGGTCTTGGGCAGCTCGCTTGCAAACTCGACTTGCTTTGGCACTTTGTACAATGCCAGGCGGCGATGGCAATGCGCCTGCACTGCGCGCGCTTCCAGTGTTTGTCCCGCGCGCAGCACGATCACCGCCTTGATAATTTCGCCGAGGATTTCATCCGCAACACCGACTACCGCCGCCTCGGCCACGCCTTCGAGCTCAAGAATGGCTTCCTCAATCTCTTGCGGGCTGACGCGGTGCGCGCCGGTTTTGATCATGTCCGAACTGCGGCCGTGGATAAAAAAATATCCTTCGTCATCCTGTCGTGCCAGGTCGCCGGTCTTGAGCCAACCGTGGTCGATGACGCGCGCGGTGGCTTCCGGATTGTTCCAGTAGCCAGGCATGATATTTTCACCGCGCACCCAAATTTCCCCGCTGCCGCCACGCGCGACGCTGCGACCGTATTCGTCATGCAGTTCCATGGTGACACCGGGAATGGCAATGCCCACCGCGCCCAGCTTTTCTTCCAGCTTTTCCGGTGGTAGATACGCAATCCGCGCGGTCGCTTCGGTTTGTCCGTACATCACAAACAGTCGTACGTGCGGCAGCTCAGTTTTTAAACGCTTGATGTGCGCAGGTGACATCGCGCCGCCCGCCTGCGTCAAGTAGCGCAAGCTTGACAGATCGTAGTCCCCCAACTTCACCCGGCTGAGCAATAATGCAAACGTGGAGGGTACGCCGGAAAATCCCGTGACGCGCTCCTGCACCATCGCCTGCATCGCCGCGTGCGGATAAGCCAGGCTGTTTTCCAGCACCAAACGCCCGCCGGTTGCGAGATGCGTGTGCAGCACCGAGTTGCCGTAGGAATAATAAAACGGCAATACGTTGAGGATGCTGTCGTCGCCGGTCAGATCGAGGTAGGCAAGAATGGATTGAGTATTTGCATACAGGTTGGCGTGACTGAGCATCACGCCCTTGGGCGCGCCGGTGGTGCCCGAGGTATAAATAATTTGCGCTAAAGTGGACGGTGCGACCGGTACGCAGTCCGAATCGCTCGAAGCCGTGCGGCTCAGCATGGCATTCCAGTCGAATACATCGGTCGGTGCCTGCTCTACACCATTAATAATCATCACCTGGCACGTGCCACGCTCGGCCAGCAACGCAGTCAATTCCGCATGCCGCGCATCGGCGATCAACCACGTTGCGCCACTGTGTCGCAACCAATTCGCCAGATCGCGCGCTTTAGCCTGCGTATTTAACGCAACTACCACTCCGCCCGCCGCCAGCGTGCCGTAGTACGCCGCCGCATATTCCGGGGAATTTTCCAGCAATAGCGCCACGCGCTCACCCGCGCGCATATCATAATCGCGCAGAAATCGGCTAAGTGCCGAGACTTGGCGCCATAACGCGCCGTAGCTCATGCGGCATTGACGGTGAATGACCGCCTCACTGTCCGGTGACCGCTGCACACTTGCACGCAGTAAATCGACCAGGGTCATGGAGTTCACTTCTGCGTCTTGCGTTCCACGAAGCGCACGATGTTGCGAACCGAGTCGAGATTTTCGGGAATCATTTCCGCATCTTCAACTCGAATGCCGAATTTGTCTTCCACGAAATAAATGACTTCCAGCATGCCGGTGGAGTCGATGATGCCCTTGGCGAGAAATGACTCGTCAGTGTTCAATGCCGCAGCATCTTTGGTAAACAGAAAGTTTTCCAAAATGTAATCGCGGATCTGTTGTTCAACGGACATTACAAACCTCTCTGATTAAGTGCGCGATGCACATGATTATGTATGACGAATCATCCATGTCCGCCGTTCTCGACAAATAAATGATGCCATGCCTGCGTCGACAGCATGCCGACAAACGCCATGCTGTCTTTGAATCCGATGGCGCGGCCCGCGCGAGCTTTCTTCAGCAACAGCTCTACCTTTTGCGCGTCAAAATAGCCGTAGCGTTTGACGGTGTCTGCACCCAGCAGCTCGTCGACATAATCGAGTGCTTTACCGTTGTGAAAAAACGCCGGGATATCCGGTGCCCGATACGGTTGCTTGTTACGAGAAACTATCGACGTCGGCAGCTCTTTTATAAGCGCGCGCTTGAGCAGGTATTTTTCATTGAGCACTTTCATTTTCAGGTTGGGATGAATATGCGCGGCGAATTCGATGACGCGATGATCCAGAAACGGAAAGCGACCTTCAACGGAATTCGCCATCAACATGCGGTCACCCTGCGACCACAGCAGGTAATTCGCCATCAACAGCTTGGCTTCAAGGTATTGTGAACGATTGAAAGCCTGCCATTGCGGATAATCGCGCGGCAGGCTTTTTTCCAATAGC
>JANMQQ010000079.1:0-2665 GCA_031370545.1 Gammaproteobacteria bacterium | reverse complement strand
ATCCCGTGCCCACGCGAGACCCGGCTGTCCTCTGGCTAATCGAACCAATGCGCCGGAATGCCGCCAGAATATGAACAACAGCAACAAGTAAAGCCCAAAGCCAACAAACCCGTGTTCGCCCATGGCCTGGAAATAAATGCTGTGTGCAACCTGTGGCGGGAAGCTGGGATTCGGTGCGTACTGCTGGTAGACCGCAGCCTTTGCCACCTCAAACCCACCGCCGACGAGAGGCCTGTCTTTCGCAAGGTTGAACATGGTTTCCCATGAGTTAAGCCGCATGTTCGCCGAACTGTCCTGCTCGTAACTGGCTATCGTGTCCATCCGCTTGTACCAGTGTTCTGGCATAAAAGCGAACATCAGAGGTATTGCAACGATAGTAACCAGTGTCAAGCGCAGTTTGTGGCGGGTCTTCCACCACAGGACAGCGACCATCGCGCTCGCTGCCAGCAGCGCGCCGCGGGAGTGGGACCCAAGCGCACTAACGCCGCAAAGCAGCATCATGGCGGTCAGTCCCCAACGCACGTATTTGTGCGGCGTCGTGAGTTGCAGATACCGCATCAGGGGGATCATCATGATTATCGCGACCGCGAGCGCATTGTTGTCCTGAATGTAGCTTCCCTCCGGGCCATAGACCCGCTCTCCACCTCCCGAGAGCAAGACCCACACACCGCCCTTGGTACCATAATAGGCGATGGAAAGCACAAGCACCCAGATCAACTGGCGCACCTGCTCCTTGGTGTGAATCAACATGGGAATGAGAAACACGAAGAGCTGGGTTTTCATCAAGGTCTTCCATTTCTCATACGATTCGTCGGGGTACAATGCAAATATCGTGCTCACTCCCGTCCATGCAACGAACAGAACCAACGCCACAATGAGGGCATTTGCGGGCGGAGGTTTTAAGTCCCTGCTCAATAGTGCGCTTATCAAGGTGACGACAGCGGTGATCGCAACAAACTCGAAGTCGAAGGCAAATGACCACGTCAGCCGGTGCGGGTTCATTACGCTGAGCCACACATACATAAGAACCCCAACGTAGGGTCTGCGCATGATGAAGGGAATCGAGCCCAGGACTACGGCAGCAAGAAAAATATCTCTTAGCGACATGGTCAGCTCAGCGAACAATCGAATGAAGCATTATCGGAATGGCCTCATCATACAGGATCGGCCCGGGTGCAGCGAGCGAACGGTCCTTGCGTGATCCACTGCATGCTCAAATGACATTTGGAGCACAGTAATTGCAACGGTTCAATCATGAAAGTGTTCGATGCTCAAGCTGAAGATCGGATCAAGCGGATTGCGTATCATCGTGACAATCTCACAGGGCCGACCAAACCTCGAACTGCGCAACATCGAAAATTGCCCCACTCACGTCCACCTCACGACGACGGTGCTTCTGCAGGTCGCCAATGATGGAATCGACGTGGTAGATGCCGCGTTCCCGCACATTCCGGCTCGACAGCAGATCAAGCACGGGTTCGTGTAGCACCTCAGCCAACCAGCGGTTGGCGGGCACCGGAAATCCCATCTTGTCCACACGGGTCCGCACGGACTCCGGAATGCGTCCGCGCATCGCCTCCCGCAGCACGTACTTGTTCCATGGACCGCGCATCCGCCAGTTCAGCGGCAAGCTGAAAGCCAGCGATGCGAGCCGATAATCCAGGAACGGCAGGCGCGACTCGATCGAATGCGCCATGGCGTTGCGGTCTTCGACCCGGAGTATCCGCGGCAGCGGCGTACGGTAAACCGAATAAGCCAGGGAGCCATCCAAGTCCGCAGCCGCTATGGCGCGATCCTCCTCCGGCAACTGATCGGTGAATTCGCGCGTGAACCACCGATGATTCATGTACTGCTTGCGCCGTTTCCAGCGGGCCAGGCTCCGGTATGGGCCAAAGTTACCCAGCCGCGATTGGGTAAGGCGCCGTAACTGTCGCAGGAGCAAGCGGGGGCGATTGCCGCCGTGCACCGCCGCGTGATCGCCGATCTCGCGCCAGGCTGCGGTGACCTGCCCGGCGCTCAACAGGGAACTCCAGTAGTCGCCGAAATAGCTGGGGTAACCGGCAAGGATCTCATCGGCGCCCTGCCCGTTCAGGATCACTTTGATGCCGTTGGCTGCCGTAAGCCGCATCAATTCGTATCCGACCAGCGGCATCATGCTGTAGATCGGCTCGTCCTGGAACCCCAGGACCTCCGTCAGTAATCCCCACAGCCGCAACGGATCTGTCTGTAACCTGACCAGCGTCGCACGCGTCTGCTCGATCGTATCGGCAATGTATCTCGACTCGTCGAACTCGGGCGCAATGTACGAAAAGGCCATCAGCGGCCCGCTCGCGCGCGCGGCCTCGCGCAGTCGCGCGGAGGCGCAGATGATCGAGGTCGAATCGAGACCGCCGGAAAGATGCACGCCGACGGGCACGTCACTGCGCATATGCAGGCGCACCGCGTCCTCGAACAGTTCGGCGAATGTTCCCGCGGGGTCGTCCACCGTGGCGGGACCCAACTCGTCGAGAGACCAGTAACGCCACTGCCTGAACCCGCCTTCCGTGGTCAACTCGAATGCCATGCCGGGGGCGATCTGATCGATGTTCGTGTAAAACGTCTCCGGCGTGTCGTCGAGCAAACCTTGCAGAAAATAACGGGAAGCGGTGCGCCAATTGGTTCCACC
>JANMQQ010000075.1:0-2146 GCA_031370545.1 Gammaproteobacteria bacterium | reverse complement strand
CGATGCGTTCGCACGATAACGACAAAATTCCGCCGTTTAACTTGTTTCTTTTGGCGAGAGCAACGGTTCGTGATGCGAAAGATTTGCGGGCGGAAGTGCCGACCCAACTTTATCGGGCGGCTTTGGAAAATCAAAAGTCTTTCCGTCACCAAACATTATTTTTAATTCGTTAGTTCCTTGCTGGGTGTAGACAGATTCGATGATCGAATACAGTTTTGATCCACGCTCCTCCCCATCAGCATCGCGCAGGTACTGCTTGTAATTAACCGACCATCGGCCTCGTACTTTCTTGATAACCAGCTCGTTGTTGGCAAGTGCAGCTAGAACTCGTTCGCGGGACCACTGCCATTGCTTCTCGGGCCATATTTCTTCAGCTTCGAACGGGATTGAGTATCGCAAGTTTGGCCGCGCATCCATGCTATTCGTTGCCAGAGGCTGCAATCGGTAAGGGCCTCGTGTGGCAAGCTTTTCATCTTTGAACTTGTAATATCGCTTCACATCCTCACTAGGCGGCAGCTCGATCTCTCCAATTTTTTCCTTGTTTCGCGCGAAACAAAGAACATATTCGTGAAGGTTGACAACTTGTTTTGACTTCGCGCCTCCACCATAGCTTTTCTTCCAAATAAAAGTCTCAATACGATTTGTGCTGCCAAAGACCTCATCCATGAGTAGTTCGGCAAAGCGATGTTCGTTGCCATCGAGAGACATGAGAATTACGCCGTCTTCCCGTAGAAACTGCTTCAGCAGCACCAGCCGCGGATACATCATGCACAGCCAACGGTCATGCCGGTCCAGCGTCTCGCCTTCCTTGCCCACCGTTTCGCCCAGCCAGCGGCGAATCTCCGGGCTGTTGACGTTGTCGTTGTAGGCCCAGCCTTCGTTGCCGGTGTTGTAGGGCGGGTCGATGTAGATGCATTTCACCTGTCCGGCGTAGCGCGGCAGCAGTGCCTTGAGCGCATGCAGGTTGTCGCCCTGCACGATCAGATTGCCGTTGCCGGCTGCGCCGCATGACAGCTCGGGCACCGGCTCCAGCAGGCGGAACGGCACGTCCTTGTGGTGTTTTACGACGGCTTCTTTGCCGATCCAGTTGAGTGTGGGCATGATACTTTCTGTTCTTGTATTGGCTGCTGTGCCAAGGCGATGCGCTGATACGCAGCCGCGCGACGTGCTATGCAGAAATCTGGTTTGAATCGGCTGCTTGCTTCAAGGCAACAAGCTCATTCAGCAAGGCTGGGGTATCGTCTCGAATAATGCTCCACAGGGTATCGTTGTCGATGCCCAGATAGCCGTGAATCAAGCGGTTACGCGTAGCAATGACTTGTCTCCATGGAATTTGAGCTGCGAATTCGCGTACGTGTTGCGGTATATGGGTCGCCGCTTCGCCAATCAATTCAAGATTACGCACTGTGGCATCGTAATTCAGCTTGCTCTGTTCAAAACCTTGCTGATCGTATCCTTCGGTGTAGGACAAAACGTTTTCGGCAAAGCCGATCATGTCGTCAAGGTAAAACCGCCAGGCGCGTTCAGACATGCACAGCCTCATTCTCGATGTAGGGTCGTAATTCCGGGCGCAGGGCCTTGTCGGTCACCAGATCTACCGGACATCCCATCAAGTCTTCCAGATAAAATTGCACGCCAAAATAGCGCGCGGAAGTCGCCGGGCCATCAAACGCAACCAGCACATCCACATCGCTATCCGTACGCGCCGCATCATGTACGGTGGAGCCGAACAAAGCCAGATCGGTCACGCCGAAGCGCCGCATCAATTCGGATTTGTGTTGAGTCAGCAATTGCAAAGCCTGGGTGCGATTCATAGCCTCTCCTGACGCGCGGTTGAATTGGATGCCTTGCACTGTATCAGGCCGGAAACACGCCGGTCGATAGATAGCGGTCGCCGCGGTCGCATACGATGGAAACGATCACTGCATTTTCCACCTGCTTCGACAGTTCCAGCGCTGCGAACAACGCACCGCCGGAGGACACGCCAGCGAAGATGCCCTCCTCGCGCGCCAGGCGCCGGGTGGTTTCTTCGGCGTCGTGCTGGCCGACGTAGAGCATCTGGTCGATGCGCGAGAAATCGCAGATTTTTGGCAGGTAGGCCTCGGGCCATTTGCGGATGCCGGGAATTTGCGCGCCGTCCTTGGGC
>JANMQQ010000216.1:0-27447 GCA_031370545.1 Gammaproteobacteria bacterium | reverse complement strand
GATGTCATTTACTTCAGTGCTCTTGCCCATCAACATCGCAATCACGATTATTCGCGCGCGCATAACACCTTAAGCAGATACTTTCCCGGACATCGCGCCGCACCAGCGGGACAGGAGGGAATGACTGAATCGTGCCGGTGGTGACGAGGGAGATCGTGCTGTTGCCCGTAGCTACGAGCGAGCTACACTAGTCAGATAATTCGTGTCTGACCCTAAAAGTCTAAAAGACCCAGGGTTTCAACGCTCCGCATCACTCATCATCTCGGATAAATGATCCATCGTCATGATAGATAAACTGGATTTCTCCGCGCTGGAGCTGCCGGATCTTCTCCTCGGGCTCTGGGGTGTGCGAGTTCATTAGCAGCGGCCCGCAGGAAAAGGCGATGAGGTGACCGAGCTCCGCGCTGTCTATTTCTCCGAGTTCCCCAGGCACGGGCGGCCTCGACCGGATCGCTAATATCTCGTCTCGTTCGAGTTCGCTCCAAAAGTTCGGTCGATTGGTGAGCAACTTGTTTCCGTACGCAAGTCGGGCAGCCACTTCCCTTAGCTGTATCGCCGACATAGGGCCTGAGATGCCGGATAGAAACTCACTGACCATAGGGCCCACAAAGCCGCAATCATTTAACACACTGACGATTCCCACCGATCCGATACGGACCAGTATCGTCGAGTAATCCGTCAGGCTGTTTAGATCGAATTCTCCGTGCTTTGGCGCCATCTCGAAGAAAAAAGTCGTCCCGGGAACACTGCTGTCGATTTTTGCGCCAGAACGCGTGGCTCGCGCAACGGAATGAATGTGGTGAAGCCCGTCCCAGTCGTAGAACTCCGAGACATTCACAGACTGGTTGCGCGTATCAGGGTCCGCTCGAATCTCACGATCTTTGAGGAGAAGCTTGATGAACAGAAGACATAGCCATTGATAAAGGTGAGTCAGCGAGATCGCCTGGAGGTTCTTCTCTACCGAGCGTATGTCTCCTAAGAAGAGTCTACTGATTGGAGTTTCGATAGTTCGTCCAAGAAGTTCATTGCAAGACTGGCAACATCGTACAGTGTACCGTCCGTACATCAGCTGGCGGCCATTCGGGAGAGTAATTCTTCGCGAGTGCAAGTCGAACCGACGCAGCAACCAGTCGGGAATGACATGCTCATTATTAAACTGACAATCAGCTTCGCTAACGCCGCATATGAAACATCGACTCAAATCAGAGGCGAGCTTGACAAATGCTTGTCGACTGAAATGCCTAATTTCTCCGGTCGGTCCAGTGAGCGAGCCTTCAAAATTGATCGCCATCGAACTCTCCCGCCGCCCTACAACTAAAGCCTCTCACGGGCCGTGTTAAGACATTAAAAAATACCGTGCCATCACTCCCCGTTACCGCCGCATCGTATTGAAAATCCGTCTACGAGTGGCTGCACCGCCCAAAATCAATCAGCCGCTTCAACCCGTCCAGATCACAGATGCGCAGGTTGCGGCGCTCGATCGCCAGCAGTCCATCGTTTTGCAATTTGGAAAAGGTGCGGCTCACGGTTTCGAGTTTAAGGCCCAAATAATTGCCGATTTCTTCGCGCGACATTTTCAATTGAATCTCCGTCGGCGAATAACCCAGCGCAGCGAAGCGGGCCGATAAGTTGACCAGCAACACGGCCAGACGTTGTTCGGCGGTCATGCTGCCCAGCAACTTCATGACATCCTGGTCCTTCGAAATTTCATGGCTCATGATTTTGTGAAACTGGCGCTGCAGGGTCGGCACGGTGCGGATTAAATCTTCCAGCGCGCTGAACGGAATCTCACAGACGTCACCATCCTCCAGCGCCACCGCGCTGGACGTGTGGTGATCCGTGCTAATGGCATCCAGGCCCATGATTTCACTGCCCATGTGAAAACCATGAATGTGTTCCTGCCCGTCGAGACCGATATCGTAGCTCTTGAAAAATCCGGAACGGATGGCATACAGAAAGTGAAACGGCTGGCTGGCGCGATAAATATGCTGGCCCGCGCGCACGCGCTGGCGCTGATTGATTATCGTATCAAGTTTGCCCAGGCCCTCCTGATCAAGCCCGAAGGGCAACATAAGTCGCGTAGACGACAGGTTGAACAGGCGGTTTTAACCACCGGAATGATATTCTGAGTCGGTTGAGTTAACGACATGCTGAGCCCCGAATTTCACAAACCGCGTGTTGGTCTTGTTACACCATGCGCATGAGGTCAAGCAACATGCTTCGCCCTTACTTCATGAACTGGCACCAACAACCCGAAGTACGGCTGCTCGCATGGGCCTACCGCTGGAAACGCGGTGGGAAGTCGTTCAGATGACAATAAATACAAATACCTGACCCTTCACGCGTCACAGCATGACGGCCAGCATCATCACCACCATCAGCGCGCCACCAAGAATCGCCATGCTGCTCGTGTTTCCAGTGTGCGGCGCCTCCTGCTCAGCTTTCATTTCCGGCTGCTTTTCCGCTGCGGGTGCTTCGTGCCGCGACGTATCCTTTGATGGGGTAGTCCCTGCCCTCGCGGTCTCCATCGGTGCGCCGTGCGATCCATGCATATCCATCATCATGCAACCGCCTAGCAACAGAAAAACCAGCGCAAACATTCCATTTCGCAACACGCGCATCAAGCCATTCTCCTGAGCGTCGAAAAACTTCGGGTGCCAGGAAGAGACAATTCATAGCATACGAACGTTGGTCGACAAACACGTCGTCAATAATTGGCGAGCAGCGCCGCAGTTTGCGGCACGGCTCGCCTTTACAGTTGTTAAATACACAGGTGCGGAACGTTACATTCCGCCGCCCATACCACCGCCTCCGGCACAACCGCCACCACCGCCCATGACAAACCTCCTTTGTAGAATGAATAGCCAAACACACGTTGTGTCGTAAACACATCTCTTCGTCAGTTGCGCGAAGAGCGGCGACCGACGGCAGACTTGCTACGTCAATCACCATGGCAATAATGTCATTACAAGTCCAACGCCAGGCTGACCGTCAGATTACATGTTGGTAATGTCGCAAGGCGTCGCGCTTTGTTGAGCCGGGTCCCACTCCCGAGAAGCGTGGGGTTGGATGGCTGACGGGTATCATCCTGATTACTTCAACGCATCGCGCACGCGTTCCAGTTTGGTTCGTACTTCCTTGCCGATCTTGCGCACTGCATCGCTTTTTACTAAACCCAGCACCGCCTCGGGATCCATGAAACCCACGTCGATGGAGCCATCGGCTTCTTCGCGCACTACGACATTGCACGGCAATAACAAGCCGATGTCAGGTTCGGCGTCCAGGGCTTGATGGGCGTAACCGGGATTGCAGGCGCCGAGAATCCGGTACGGTTTGCGGTCGATGTTCAGTTTCTTTTTCAAGGTCGCTTGCACGTCAATTTCCGTGAGAATGCCGAACCCTTCTGTTTGCAACGCCTCGGTCACTTTCTTTATCACCTGCTCCATATTTCCTTTGACCTTGACATTAAATCCGTAAGCACTCATGAACGCTCTCCTTTGTTATTGCCATGAAGCGATCATGCATAAACGCAATGCGTCGCACGATTCGCAGTTTACCTATTTGTTAATCAATGCGTGTGGGGCGGCGCACCCGGTGCATCATGATGATCACCAGTCGAAGGCTCGGCTTTGCTGTCGTGATGGTCAGCTGCGCCCGCGTCATCGTGCGTGTGCGCGTGTCCATCGGCGGATTCGCCCGGCGCTGAGGTTTCTCCCATCGGCATGGCGCCGTGGCCCGCAGCGCCGTCGCCATGATCGTGCGCATGACCTGCCCCTTCGGGTTTAGGTAAAGCCTTGACGCCTAAGCCGTAGCGGTAGACCAGCTCTCCGCCATGCCATGCGGTGCTGATGAGCAGCGCTGCAGCCACCACCAACAAACCAGTGAACAGCCAGCCTTTGCCTTTGGAGTGACGATGCAAGTAGTACTCCCAGGCGGCGATACCCAGAAACAATGCGAGCGTCACCATCGCCCAGTTGCGATGTACGGTCATGGCCGCGTGTGACGGGGTGTCGTGATCCACCGTGTAGTAGGCGTACCAGCCGGCGGCCACGGTGAGTAGCGTGAGGCCGATGCCAATCCATAGATTCCAACGCGCAGCGATGGTCCATTGATTCGCCAGGGCTGGTTTTGACACAAAGTGCGATGCCAGATGCAGCGCTGCGGCAACCGTCAACAAGGCAACGGAAAAATGCACAAATATAGGATGCCAATTGGGTAGGATTTGAAACACGCGATTCTCCTCGTTGTATTTTTTCGTTAGTGATGTTGATGTTCGGATGGAGGCACGACGTGCACATCCGGCACCGCAGTTTTGCCGGTGCATTGCGCCCAAGTGGCGCGGTCCAGAACAATCAAACCGCGACTGGCCTGTGCACATTGCACCGCGAGTGACGCATCAGCGCTGGTGGACTCCATCAACTCAGTGCCATCGAATCCGGCCTCGCGTGCCTTGCCGCTGGTTGGTGGCACCGCCAGCATCGGCAACGGCGGCGCTTCCTCCATGTTCATCTTTGAATGATCCACGGCAGCAGGTTCCGGCGCGCTGCGCTCCATCGTGCTGTGATCCATCTTCGAGTGATCCATTTCGGCCGCATACATAGGCGACATTGCCGTACACAGTGCTCCGAAAATCAATACTGTCAAGTTATGCCACATGTCATTAATCTCCAAAATAGTGTCAGCAGGCTAGCGAATGTAGCCATGTTCCAGATTCAGAATGGAATTGCGTTGGCCGATGGTGTCGTTGAAGCGTGCCTCCAGACTGAAGGCCAGCCCGATCTGAAATGTTCGATCAATTCCGCCACCCAGCGCCGCACCGTACTCAGTGTGAACATATTGCGCGAGCACATCGACGCCCTGTCCGGCACGCCATGTCAAGCCTGGCGCCAAACTCCACTGACTACTGCCGTGAACGTCATCAAACTCTTTAGTGGCCACCGTCAGCATTGCCTGCCAACGCGTGAGCAAGGCGGGGCGTGCGGTGTAGTGCAACGACGTCACCAGGGCAGTCGATGCGCTGCGTGCACGCCCGTAATGAGTGCTGACATCGGCGGCAACATCGGCGCCTTGATTACGGATCAACTGCGCGTCCAATGACCAGTTGCCACTCGGATCGTCATTCAGGTTGAACGCCGCGCCGGTGATCCAGGTGTTCAACCAGTATTTTTTGTCACCCACCCGCGCCTGCTGCCGATCAAGAATAATCCCTGCACGTCGCACGCGCGTCATATAACGCAGTGTGTCGGGGGGCGCATAAATGTAGCTGGCACCGATACTGTCAAGACCGTCAATGCCCATGCCGACATCGTCCGAGCGCGAGTTCACCGACACGCCGAGCGCATGGTTCGGTTCAGGAAACCAGTCGATACTGGCAACGTCGCCATGCGTCTGGGCGAAGTTTTCCTTCGACGAGGCATTGAGCGCATGCGTGGCATACGCTAGATCGTCTTCGCGCATGGTCGAAAATTCGATCAGCGTATTGCGCAACGGCGCATGCCCGAGCACGACATTTAAATTCTCGTTCCAGAAAAACACATAGTGATTGGCGAAATGCACCGCATCAGCATCTTCACGAAAACTCAGCGTTGCACCCGCAACGCCGTTTTCATACAAACGTTTATCCATCCGCAACGCAAGCTCACTATCCTCGCTGTTGATGGTTCCAGAGCGCGCCGAATTCGAGTCCAGATCAGTCGCGTCGAGCGTGCCGATCACGCGCCCGCCGAGCGTGATGCGCGGCAGCACTTCGCGATCCACTTCCAGCGCCTGCGTCGCGTTCGTACCGAGCAACGCACCCGCGATTAAAACTTTGCGAATAATTGTCATGGTTGCGCTCCTATTCATCCACGGCGAGAGTCGGTTTGTAGGTCGGTGTGAAGTCTTCGTACATCAACCCCGAATGCATGCCGCCTGGATAAATGCCGTTGTTGCGCGCGTAGGTGGTGCGGTGATTGTGGAACGCCCAATAACCGGGATTGTCACCGTAAATCATGATGTCGTAGGTACCGCCGGGATGAACGTGAATAGTGTTGAGCTTCCAAGGCTGCGGCAATTCGTTGCCGTCTTGCGCGACCCACCAAAAGTCATGACCGTGCAAATGCATGTGATGCGACAGGTCACTCGCGTTGATCAAGCGCACGCGAATCCACTCGCCCTGTTTGATGCCCATGTGTTTCAGCGCGGGATAGGATTTGCCGTTGATGCCAAAAAAGTTGTAGCGAAACTCCGAACCGCCCGAACGACTTTGTAAATATGGCGGGATGTACTTGCCGCTCGCGTAGGCTTTCACAAATTCCGCATAGCTGCGAAAAAAGCCGTGCGTGACCGGGTCAAGCTTGCCTTGGGTCATCAGCGCATTGACCTGCTTCATGCCTTCCAGCAACGCACCGATTTCTTCGCGGGCCAGATCGACGTCCCAAGCTTCGAGCATCAACGTGTAGTCGCGCGTGTATGGGTATTTTTGTTTCAGCGATTCTTCTTTGGCATGCACGATGAACGCGCCGTGCATGCCATGCGAGGCGTGCAGCGGCGTGCCCCAATGGCAGTGGTACCAGTGCGTACCGGCCGGTTTGGCTTGAAAACGGTAAACGAAGGTCTGACCGGGATGCACGGGGTCTTGTGTCATCATGGGGACGCCGTCCATTGTGTAGGGCACGAATAAGCCATGCCAGTGAATGGTGTGCATCTCTTCGGTGTTGTTGACGAAATTGACCTTGACCCAGTCGCCCTCGATCACATGAAACTCAGGACCTGGCACCTGACCATTGAAGGCGAACATGTGCGCCTTGATGCCGGGCAGAATTTCGTGCTGCACGATACTGACTTCGATATCGAATACCTTGTAATCGACTTCGTCGTCTTTGGGCGCACCGGGTGGTTCGGTGACGGTACCCGCCATTTTATGGCCAGGCATGAACATCATCGTGTCGTAACCACCTCCACCCATGTCGTGCCCCATCATCGAATGATCCATGCCGGGCATCGGTGCTTCAGCGGCACGCGCGGTCAATGCAACACCACCGGTCATGGCCACGGCCGCACGCAAAAAATTGCGACGTGCGGATGAATGCTCGTCTTCACTCTCGCCCGACGGCGAGCGATCTTGATTCTTGTCCATCACAGACTCCTGAAATTGAATGCCGTCGACGCACTGCAGCGTGCGCCGTGCGCACGCTGGCGCATGGGAACAACCTGAATTCGTATTGCGGGAAGTTTAGATGAAACGCGGGGGACGTTCTTGGACCGGGAGATCAAGACTGGGCACTTTGGCGCTGACGTTGTTGTTGAACGGGTGCACCGCCACGATTTGCAACACGGGGACTGAGGTCGACAATAATGCGCACGAGGCGCAAACACTGTGGCAAACATGCACGTGATGGCTTGGTTCAGGGGCTTTTTCAGACGGTGCATGATGCGCGTGAATATCCGGCTGCACATCGTCCGCCCCACACGCCCAACCCGCCACGCTCACCAACGGCAACCAAGCCATGGTGCAGACAAGGAATAGGCAGAGGGCGTGACGTAGATTGCGCGGCAGGGTCATTCTCGCTAGATTGTTGATTGTTCCAGTTGAGCCGCTGAGGGGACGCGTGGCGACCCCACGGTTGGCTCGAACCGGTTGTTAGAAGCCAACTCTTCGATCATGTTTTAGGCTGCTCGCGAAGAAGTAGATGGCGCCTACCACTATCGCTACATCAGCCATATTGAAGATACCAGTACGAAAACTACCAAGCCCAAAATTGAGAAAATCGACCACGTAGCCACCATACGCTATACGGTCGACTAAGTTACTGAGTCCTCCACCCGCAATGAGCGAAAGAGCAATTGTTGTGGGGCGTGGCAACACCGGCACAAACACAAGGTAGCCGAGAATTCCAAACACAATTGCACCGATACCAAATGTGAATATAACCTCCCGTGCTTTTTCAGGAAGTGTTGAACCGATACTTAAAAATGCGCCTCTGTTTTCTGCATATTGCAGTCTGAGCGTGTCGCGAGCAAATGACATGACTTCATTTCGCGGAAGGTATTCCTTTGCCACGGCTTTTGTTGCTTGATCACAGCCAACACAAGAGAGGAGCGTAATCGCGACAACTACGATATGTATTAATCTGGCCACGAGATCCCCTTGGCTTCTAACAAATAACTAGCCCATTAACGAAAATCGGACCGCGATGGCTAAAAACGGTTCCCAATCTCACTGCGGATAATCGCGCCCCTTCCACAAAATGTACAGCACCGGAATCAGCACCATCGACACCAGCGGTGCGGTGATCATGCCGCCCAACATCGGCGCGGCGATGCGACGCATCACCTCGGAGCCGGTGCCCGAGCCGAACATGATCGGCAATAATCCGGCCAGCACCACGGCGGCGGTCATGGCCTTGGGGCGCACGCGCAATACCGCGCCTTCAATGACGGCATTGTAAAGTTCGGCACGCGTGGCCGGACTGCGCCGTTCCACCGCATGATCCAGATACACCAGCATCACCACACCGAATTCGGCCGCGACACCCGCCAGCGCAATCATGCCGACGCCGACCGCAATCGACAGGTGATAGCCCAGCAGGTACAACAACCAGAACGCACCCACCAGGGCCAGCGGAACGGCGCCCATAACCATTAACGACTCGGCGAAATTGCTGAAGTTGATAAACAGCAGCAACAGGATAATCACCAAGGTCAACGGCACCACGTAGCGCAAGCGCTGCTCGGCGCGCCGCAGATATTCGTACTGACCGGACCAGCCGATGGAGTAACCGGCAGGCAACTGCACCTGCTCGGCGACCCGCTTCTGCGCTTCGGCGACAAACGAGCCCAGATCACGGTCGCGGATGTCGACATAAATCCAGCCGTTGAGACGCGCGTTTTCGCTGCGCACCATGCCGGGCCCGTCGCCGATGGTGATACGCGCAACCTGGCCGAGCGGCACACCGGGCCCACCGCGCGTGATTATCGGCAACTCAGCCAGCTTGGCCGGGGAATCGCGCAATTCCTGTGGGTAGCGGATGTTGACAGGGTAACGCTCCAAGCCTTCCACGGTGGTGGCGACGTTGTCTCCACCCACCGCCATAGCCACTACTTCCTGTACGTCGGTGATGTTCAAACCGAAGCGCGCGGCGGCGCGGCGGTCAATGTCGATATTGATGTAGCGCCCTCCGGCCACACGCTCGGAAAATACCGAGGCTGCGCCGGGGATTCCTTTAATGATCTGCTCAATATCCTCGCCAATGCCCTGGATTACCTTTAAGTCGGGACCTGCGACCTTGATGCCCAGTGGAGTTTTGATCCCGGTGGCCAGCATGTCGATGCGGGTTTTAATCGGCATCACCCAGGCATTGGTCAAGCCCGGCAACCTCACCAGCGCATCCAGTTCCATTTTGAGTTTATCCATGGTCATACCCGGGCGCCATTGTTCGCGCGGCTTGAGCTGAATGGTCGTTTCCAGCATCGACAACGGCGCGGGATCAGTAGCTGAATCCGCACGCCCCGCTTTGCCAAACACGCTACGCACTTCGGGGACGGTTTTGATCAGCCGATCCGTCAATTGCAGAATTTCAGTCGACTTGCCGATGGATACCGCTTCAAATGTGGTTGGCATGTATAGCAAATCGCCTTCGTCCAGCTCCGGCATGAACTCCGAACCCAGCCAGTTGAGCGGATATAAAATACTCAACACCAGCGCCCCTGACAGTACGATGACGACATGGGGGTAACGCAGCACCACGCGGATCACCGGCAAATACAGCCTGATCAGAAACCGGCTCAACAGATTTTTGCTTTCCGGCAGCACGTGGCCGCGAATGAAGTAGCCCATCAACACCGGCATGAGCGTGACCGACAATCCGGCGGCCGCCGCCATCGCGTAGGTTTTGGTGAACGCCAGCGGCGCGAACAATTTGCCTTCCTGCGCTTCGAGCGTGAACACCGGCAGAAAGCTCAGCGTGATGATTAACAGCGAAAAAAACAGTGCGGGACCGACCTCAACTGCGGCGCGCTGCATGATCAACCAACGGTTCTCGTCGGTCGGCTTTTCGCGTTCGATGTGTTTGTGCGCGTTCTCGACCATGACGATGGCGGCGTCGACCATCGCGCCGATGGCGATGGCGATACCGCCCAGCGACATGATGTTGGCGTTGATGCCCTGCCAGTGCATCACGATGAAGGACACCAAAATACCAATCGGCAAAATCACAATCGCCACCAGCGCCGAGCGCAGATGAAACAGAAAAATCCCGCACACCAGCCCGACCACCACGAACTCTTCCAGCAGCGTGTCTTGCAGATTATCGACGGCGCGGTCGATCAGCCCGGAGCGGTCGTAGGTCTCGACAATTTCAACTTCCGCCGGCAAGCTGCGTTTCAATTCGTTCAGTTTCGCCTTGACCGCCGCGATGGTGGTTTGTGCGTTTTCACCCCAGCGCATGACGATGATACCGCCGACCACCTCGCCCTCGCCGTTCAAATCCGCCACACCACGCCGCAGTTGCGGGCCGAGCCGGACCAACGCCACGTCACCCAGCGATACCGGCACGCCGGTGTCGCTCAGGCCGACCGGGATCTGGCGCAAGTCCTCAATGCTGCGAATGTAACCCTTGGCGCGCACCATGTACTCGGCTTCGGCCAGCTCGATGACGGAGCCGCCGACTTCCTGATTCGCATTGCGAATCGCCTGCGCGATTTCACTGACCGGAATCTTGTAGGCGAGCAATTTCTCGGGACTCAGCACCACTTGGTACTGCTTGACCATGCCGCCGACTGTCGCCACTTCGGCAACACCTGGCACCGTCTGCAATTCATATTTTAGAAACCAGTCCTGCAAGCTGCGCAGTTGACCGAGATCGTGCTTTCCGGTGCGGTCCACCAGCGCGTATTCGTAAATCCAGCCGACCCCGGTGGCGTCGGGACCCAACGTCGGGCGCGCATCCGGTGGCAGCCGCCCGGCCACTTGACTGAGATATTCCAGCACGCGCGAACGCGCCCAATAGACGTCGGTGCCGTCTTTGAAAATCACATAGACGTAGGAATCGCCGAACATTGAATAGCCGCGCACCGCCACGGAGCCAGGTACTGACAACATGCTGGTGGTGATCGGGTAGGTGACTTGGTCTTCGACAACTTCCGGCGCCTGACCGGGGAACGAGGTCTTGATAATGACCTGCACATCGGACAAATCCGGAATTGCGTCCAGCGGCGTATTTTTAACCGCATAGATTCCCCAGGCGCAGAACACCAGCGTGCACAACAGCACCAGGGGCCGGTTCTTGATAGACCAACGGATGAGTTTGGCGATCATGGTTATGGTGCTTCGCAATTATGGGGACTACAAAGAACAGCGAAGGACCACCTCACTCCCCTCCTTGAAAATAAGGAGGGGAGGATGCTAGGCGCGCAGCACTCAATTCCCGTTCATGCGCATCAGCGCCGCACGCAGGCTGCTGTCGGAATCAATCAAGAACTGGCTCGACACGACCACATCTGCGCCTTCATCCAGCCCGTCGAGAATTTCAATGCGATCCGCAGTCTCAATACCCGCATGCACCCGCACCGGTTTAAATTTGCCCGAGCCCAGGGCCAGGATGATCCGATTGCTGTCGCCGGTGCGAATCAGCGCTTCACGCGGCACGCTGAGCGCGCTCGGTTTGGGCGAGGTAAACAGTTTTACATCGGCATACATATTCGGCTTGAGCGCCTCGTCGGGATTTTCAAACCGCACGCGCACCAGCAAGCTGCGGGTTTTGGGATCCAGACTGGGGTAAATGTAATCTACCGACCCCTCCCATACTTTATCGGGTGACGAGGCGAGCGTGGCTTGCGCCTTGTTGCCCACCTGCACCCAATCCGCCTGGCGCTCAAACACATTGATGATGAGCCACACTTGCGACAAGTCGACCAGATTAATAATCGGCGCAGCGGGTTCGACATAACCGCCTTCGCGCACGGTTAACTCGGACACCACGCCATCTTGCGGAGCAAACACTTTGACGCTGCGCTCGACTTTATGTGTGCGCTCCAGCACTTGCACCTGGTCCGGCGAGACGCCCAACGAGTTCAGCCGTCCAAACGATGCGGCGATCAAATCTTCGTTGCCGGAATTCAGCGCCGCTACAAACTCATCCTGCGCATTCACCAATTTAGGCGAATAGACCGCAAACAGCAGGTCGCCCTGCTTGACACGGGTGCCGACGGTTTTCACTGCCAGATGGTCGATCCAACCTTCCGTGCGCAAGCTGATGGTTTTGACACGATTGTCGTCGTAGGCAATGTAGCCAACGCTGTCGATACGGCGAAACAAGGTGCTGCGCTTGACCTGCTCGGTACGCACTCCGAGCATGTTCAACACACCGGGAGCCACTGTCACTGTTGATTCGGTATCGGTGCCGCTGGTGGTATTCAAGGGCACCAGCTTCATTCCGCAAATCGGACAGGTCGCATTGGGATCAGTTGAGGTCACCTGTGGATGCATCGGGCACACATAGGTTGGATCGAGATGTTTTTTGGCGTGCTCAAGCGCAGAGGGCTGCGGCGCACCCAAAAGTGTACTGTTAGCAGAGTTCGAATTGGCCCGGGATTGACGCGCAATTTCGCCGCCTCCTGATGGGGCTGCGGTGGCGGTTAAATCGTCGTTGACGTTCAGGATGTAGTAGCGAAACCCAATCGCCGTTAATAACAACACCACGGCGATAAATACCTGTTTTTGCAGTACGGCAAGCACGCGCGCGAATAACGATTGGGCGGGCGTCATTGCAGCCCGCCTACAACGTACATTCTTGGGTAGCGCAAGCGCGCACTGAACTTCACACACCATCTCCCGACAAATACAGCAAATTCACCTGCACCATGGCGCGTTCAACCAACAACCGCAGCGCCGCCAATTTACTCTCCAACTCCTTCTGGCGTGCCCGCATCAACTGGCTGAAATCCGCCACTTGCGCTTGATATGCACGCAGAGCCGCCTGAGCATTTTGCGCCGCCTGCGGCAGGATCGCTTCGCGATAAAACGCAATCCGCTCGTCGAGCCGCTTGGTGTTGACAACTTCGAGGTCCAGCATGCGCTTGAGGTCACGCCGCTGGTCCGCAACCAAAAAGAGCGTGGAATTGTAGTCTTTTTCGCTACCTGCGAGCCAGCGATCCTGAAGGTTTTTACGGGCAAACGGCACATCCAGCGTTACGAAGGCGGCTAGCGAATCGGTGCCGAATTTGCCGTCTTTTGAATACGACCACATGGTTTCAACTTCCCACATCCATTCCGGAGTGGCGCGCGCACGTGCCACCTCAACACCTTCTTTTGCTGCATCGGCGTCGAGCTTCATCCCTTGCAACAGCGGCAGCCGATCCAGCCCCTGCTCGATGCGGGCAAGCTCGGGAACCACCGGCAATTCGAGCGAGTCCATCGCCAACGTGCGATTGGCAACACCCGGCCCGGCCCAACGCGTCAGCTCAGCAACGGCGATTTCGCGTGCTGTCTCGACCTGGCTCGCTTGATCTTTGAGCAGGCTGAGCTCGATCTGCGCTTGCAACACATCGCTTTGATTGCCGCTGCCCGCTCGATATTGGCTCTGCGAAATCTCCACCAGCTGGGCGAGAATTTTGCGCGTCTGCCGCAGTACCACCAGCGTGTGATGTTGCAGATAAATGTCA
This sequence comes from Gammaproteobacteria bacterium, assembly GCA_031370545.1. Taxonomy (GTDB): domain Bacteria; phylum Pseudomonadota; class Gammaproteobacteria; order SG8-11; family SG8-11; genus UBA6921. The sequence continues at coordinate 13,806 of JANMQQ010000216.1, read as the reverse complement.
AGCCACGCCTTACGCGTCTCACGCAGGGCCAGCAGCTTTTGCTGCGCAGCGCGGGCCGACTGTCCCTGCCCCATCAAGTGCAATTGCGCGCTTTCGTGTTCGCGCCGCGCCGACGGCATGATGGTCTGTTGCACGCCCACCAGCATTTTAATCGGATCTTCACCGCTGCTACTGGGGGTACGCGTGGGGTATTCGCTGATGCCGAATTTTATTTTTGGGTCGGCGAGGCGCTCGGCCGCCGCCGATTGCTCGACCAGCGCGCCGGCTTTTTCGCGCAAGGATTTGGATACCGGGTCATTGTCCTGCGCCATGCGTTCCGCTTCGGCAAGCGTCAGCGATGTTCCAGCCGTCGTATCGCGTGAATTCGTCACCGGTGCGCGTGATTTGGGTTGCGGTGAGCTTGGCTCGGAACGCGTCATGCCCTCGTCCGCTTCCAACAATTTAATGACTGCCTCATCCAGTTCGGCAGCTTGCAGCGGCAGACTTAAAATCGCGACTCCGCACCAGATCGCCCACCCGGTTTCACGCACTGTATTGCGCACACTCCCTCCCCGTTCCATATCTATAAATGACGATGCCGTGTCGTATTACATGCGACACGGCATCAACAATAACGGCAATGGTTGAAAAAGGAGACTACTTTTTTGGGGTGGCGGTGGACACCGGCTCGAGATCAGTGATTACCACATTTCCGCGACTGTCCTTAGTCAAGGTAAACCGTAGGGTGGTGCCGACCTTGACATCATCCAGCATCGACGGATCCAGCACGACAAAGTCCATCGTCATTCCACCCATCAAGCCGGTGATTGGCCCGTGCGTAATTGTGAGCTTATTGTCTTTACCCTTTACTGCATCTACCACACCCTCCGCATGAAAGGTATCGACTGCCACCGCCGACGCCCAGGCAAATGATGCAGCTACCACCAACGCAATTACCTTCGACATTGAGATTCCCTCCAAACGTTTTAGGCGACCACTCTGATACCTACACGGTGGTCTGAAATAGCCGACACACAGAATTCAGCCAGACGGCACTAATGTGCGATTACAACGTTAAGTTAATGTTAGCGAGGAGACAGCATAAGTGATGACTAGATCAATCAGATCAATTCAACCGCATTGCGGTTGTGCGCCAGACGATGTCCGGACCACGGGTTCCCCGACATGCTTAAGCCTTCATGCGGCATTTTTTTGTGCACGGCTCTGGCACTTCGTACGGTGCTCCGTCACAAAAGATTACCAGGCTGCCGACTCACCTACTTCCTCTTCGACAGCGACTTCGGCACCGGCGTAACCGCAATTTCGAAATCGGTAATCACCAACGCTCCATTTGATTCCTCAACGACATTGAACCGGATTTTATTCCCGACCTGTAATTCTTCCAACATTCCGGGATCCTCCACCAGGAAATCGCGCGTGGTTTCGCCGGTCAATCCAGTGATTGCCCGATGAGTGATGTTTATTGTCTGCTCCTTGAGTTTTACTGCGTTTACCGTTCCCTCTACGGTAAATTCTTCCGCTGCCTGCGCAACTGCAACCATAGACAGCGCAAGCAAGAGCATGGCTCTAAGCATGGCATTCCTCCCACTCCCGATTTGATTTCTTGTTTACGACGCGATTAGTTATGCGCTGCTGAATTGTGCACGTCAAGATGGGTCAGGGTTGCGCGTCGATCACCACCACACAACCTGATCCAACTCGCTTTAATTTTAGAGCGTAGAAGAACGGCCTACGGAATCAAGAAATCCCATTGCAATATGACGCGGCTTTCGTCGGCCTTGGTTGCATTACGCTGACGGTCGACTTCAAATTTCAACGCATTGCTGTCGTCAACATCCACACGCAGTGCTAAGGTGTTCTGGCTGTATTTCTCGCGGTTGAGAATTTTGAAGTAGTCGTCGTTGGCGTCGAATCTCACGTTTTCGTGCCGGTACACGACTTTCCAGTTTTCGACGATGCGGTAACCGAATTGCGCAAAAAAGGCGGTCGCAGAATTCTTTTGTTTCGCTCCCGTCTTATTGTCGTTTTTAAAACGATAGACCTCGGCGAGCGCATCGAGCTTGTTCAATTCGTATTTCACATCCAGCCCAAAAATTCGTTGCGCAACCAAGGTGCCGCCGTGCGCAACACCTAACGTTCCCACACCCGATTCAGGAATGTGATTGAACACGGTACTGACGCCCAGCTTCAGCCCCGAATTCTCGGGCTCAATTCCCAGACGTGCGGCAATCGCTTTGGACTTGTTCGGATCTCCGATGTTGTTCACGTCCAGTTCGCGGTTGCTGCCCGCGTCGGTGTTGATCGACGTGCCGTTGCCCACCGCAAAGTCGTAACTGAGCAGAAGGGGCCCGGTGTCGAATTTTCCGTTCGCCATCAGTCCCACGGTATGAGTCGGCAGAATGGCATTGGACCCATCTTCAAAATCGAGAAACGCAGGGCGATCCGCCGTGTCTTGCAGCAAAGCGCCGTGATGATAAACGTTATTCCAATAGCCAATCGGTGTATGAAAGCGCCCGGCGGCGAGCGTGAATTTGTCGTTGAACGTGCGCGACACAAACAAGCGTTCAACGTCGGTAACAATCGTGTTGCCGATGCTTTCCATCACGTATTCCACAAACACATGCGTCTTGTCGCCGATCTGGTGCGAGGCATACAAATCGAACCCACCCAACATAAAGCCTTGGGTCGTGTCATCCTGATTGCTCGACAGGTAGCGGATGTTGCCAAATGCACCGAAGTCGACGGCCTGGGCCGGCGTGGCCAAGGTGAGCAAGGTCATGGCAAGCATACTGAGCCCGGTTACATGGCGGTGAGTAGTCTGAGTCATGGTCAATCTCCTGAATTCCTGGCGACTTTTAACGTGTGCTGCGACCCGGGTCGAGCTCATTTGAATTTGAACAGCACTTTGACCCGACCATCCACCGACGCCGTGTCAACGTAGCCAATCGCATCCGGATGACTGGCAACCCAATCCCGCACGGCGGCATCGTCATTGAACGTTAATGGCGCATTGTCTTTACCGGTAAACGTTATCCGCGCCCAATAGGCTTTGACCTGTTGCGACGACTTATCGAGTGACTTCATATAAAACTCATCGCGCACTTTACTATTCGGGCTCTGATCAATGGGCCGCACCGGCACATTGCCTGCCAGATGTTTAATCTTGCCCAACCAGATATCTTTTACTTTTTGCGGATCGAGCTCACTCACCGGCAACGTCGGGTGCCCGATCACGACAACCTCGGCGCGCACCAGGCCCGACGAAACAATCGTCAGCAGGGTTAGCATGAGCCCGACGCCTTTCGATGTGCGAAGCATGTGCCTCTTCTCCTTACTTTTTCATCGCTGCGGCGGGACTTGGGTCGCAACGCAAACGGGGTTGGGAAACGTAGCGTGCTCAGACGCGCACAGCATCGCCATGTTAACGACGTCGCCGCTTTAAACTTGAGATGGGTACTTATACTGCGTGATGCGATTTTTTTGGGCGGGAAAAATCGTGCGCATGGCGCACGCTACATTGATAATTGCCAGACCTAACGCGACGTTGACATTTATTCGGCTTACACCAAAAGCTACCAGAGCCGCATCAATGCGGCGTTGCACGAGTACATGAAGGCGCACCGGAAGGTGGGTTGAAGTCGCGAACCGGCTCTTTAAGTACCCTCCAGCGTTTCTAGGTTCAATGCTCCCGGACCCCAAATACGGCGCCCCCGTCCACAGGCAACCGGGATGTCGAGAAACTACCTGCCCACCTGCATCCAGCGGTACAACGCCACCAGAGTTTTCGCATCGCGTAAGTCGCCTTGCGCCAAATGCGCATTCAATTCCTGCGGTGTCCACCAAAACATCTGCATCACCTCGTCGTGTTCACGCCGCACCGGTACTTCAGTAAGTTCGCGCGCGAGGAACAGATGAATCACCTCGTCGCAAAATCCCGGCGTACTCACCATCGTGCCGAGGCTTGACCATTGTTGCGCGCGCACCCCTGCCTCCTCTTCCAGTTCACGCTGTGCGGTGGTCAGCGGCAGCTCGCCGGAGTCTAACTTTCCGGCCGGTAGTTCCCACAACCAGCCCCCACCGCGTGGCGGTATTGGTGCAGCACACACACGCGGTGCTGCGCATCCACAGCTAGTACCGCCGCCCCGCCAGGATGGCGCACGATTTCAAGCTCGATGCGCTGACCATTAGGCAACAGCACCGTCTCCATACCCAGGTTCACCACCTTGCCCTGATAAATTGAATGTCGCGTCACGCGTTCTGGATCCTTGCTAACTCAAAGAGATAAGCCCCCGGCTTTGCCCTGTCTCTTGATCACAACTTAGCACGGGCGAGCTTGTTCATTGATAAAGCAGCATATCCGATGGCGCGCACGTCCAATAACGATGATACGCACACAAACTTTATTCATCTGGCCCGCAATCTGTTTCGTTCCCGAGCATGTAGAGCCATTCAGTGACCATAACGCTTTCGTTAAGTTAACGCATTGACATAAATCCAAGCTGCTTGGTCAGAAGAACTGGAAAATGACTCTTATCACGGGACACAGATGTCGTCGTAAAAATCGAATCTATCGCCAGGATTTTGCGGGCTGCGGAATCGGAAGCGCAAAGCATCGGCGCCCGAAGCGTGTTCGAGGGCCGCCACTAGCGAGTTTAGTCCCCCTCCTGTAAAAGTGACCCGGCCACGCTTCGTATCCAACTGGAAAGTTCCCGAGCTACTCGCGCCATGGAGGGGACCAATACGATACTGCTGACCGTCTTGTATTTCTATGACGCCCATGACACTCGGTTCGAGCCAAGGCAAAAGTAACAGAGTGGTTTGATCGTAGAAGAGCGTCCACGTCCAGCAGGTGTAGATTCCGGGCGAGGGACCTACGCCGGTGCCACCCCCGCCACCATTGCCCCCTTGATCCCCCTCTCCAAAGTTTTTGGCGATCACCTGATCGAAATTTCCCGTGGGCGTAAATCGGATGACACCACCCGCCCCCTCATCCGCAATATAGAGGAAGCCTTGCGAATCGAATCCGATGTCTTCCGGATGGGAGCTCAGACCACCCGCCCCAGACGGGATGAACTCTCCCTGAAAGACGCCGCTGCTATTGAATTTCAGGATATTCCAGGCGGGTGTTGTCGACTCCGCACCCTTCAAATCTCCAATATAGAGATTGTCCTCTCGATCTATCGCCACGTGAGTGGAAGATTCAAAGCCACTATTCCCAACTCCTCTTTCCACAATGTTTTGCAGAAAGACCCCCTCGGCATCAAACTTCGAGACTAAGCCGAAGTCCCCTACGTAAAGATTCCCCTGTGAATCGACGGCTACAGAGGTTGGCGCACCAATCCTTCCCGCTCCCGCGGTGGGGAGTGGGAGGACCTTGAAATTTTCGCCATTTGCGTCGATGCGAACCACTTGTTTGGGAGAGGATGACAATAAGCCGAAGCCTCCCATATATAATTGACCCCGGGCATTTACCGTGATGTCTTCAAAATGGAAGATGTTACTTGTATCGTTTGCTTCCGTAATGAGCTTGCGTACGAAAACTCCCGCCTCGTTGAACAGTAAAACTTCATCCACCCCGGCATCCAAATTTGTTCCTGCATTTAAGACGTTGTTGACATAAAAATATCCCTGAGAAAAGCGGATATGTTTTCCGAAATTCAGACCTGCGCTCCCTTTAGGAATAAAAGTAGAGAGCGTTCCTCCTTCGAGCTTGACCACCTTTCCGGATTCGCTCGAGATATAAAGAGTGCCCGATGCATCGAATGTCAATCCTTGTGCCTTACTTCCAATCACTGGGATAAGGAGCATGGGCAGCGTGGGCGTGGCTACCACCTGTATTGAATCAGCGCTCTTCCCGTTCGCATTTTCGGCTTGTATGACATAGCGGTACTCTATGCCGTTGGTGAGCCCGGTATGAATAAATGGCGACGTGACCGACGTGACCTTAGCGATCTCGGATTTCTTGGTAGATGCCGTGTCCCAATAAAGAGAATAGGAAGTTGCCCCAGGTACCGCGTTCCAGAGGATTGTCACCTGACCGTCACCGGGCGTCGCGCTCACTCCCGTGGGGGCGGTGGGAAGGTCACCGCCACTGCTACCGCCTGCAACACCGGCACCACTCATGCTTATGGTGACTTTGTTTGCGGCGTCGGAGGGGACGTCGAAGCTGTGGCTGAACGGTCCTGCGGCGGTAGGCGCAAACCGGATACCGAAAGTGCATGAAGAGAACACGAGCTTGGACGAACAATTATCCTGCACGACGGAAAACGGTGCAGGAAGCACCGGCAGAACGCGAACATTCATGCCTATCCCCACACTCGTTAACTTGATCGTAAGGTCTGAGATTGATCCCACTCGCACATCGCCAAATGGAGCCTGGACATGTACATCCTCAGGGGCGGGTGATGCGGGAATTATGGGCGAGGGAGGATCATTTCCACCTCCGCCGTCTCCACCACAAGCTCCAAGAATTAGAAATACTCCGCTCAGAAAAACCATACGGACAAACTTTATTGTTTCCATCAGGAGCCCCTCTCTCACTTATTAGTCTTGATGATGGTTCCTACTTTCAATGTCTTGACATGATACTTACCTTGATAATCTTCAAGTTTGAAGAGGCTGTTCCGGGCCATGATGATTCCCATTGATGGTTCCTGCTGAATAAAGATAATGTCCCCATCTGTGGCCGAAACCGACATCTCCGCCCAATTCTCGGCCTTGGAGTAGATCTTGTGTTCTCCTGGAGAAAGGCTGAAATAGATGTACTCGCTCGATCGTGTATAGCCCATCTCGGATGCGGCTTCTTGGTCATCTACGAATACGTTGAAGCGGATTAAACCGCCTATTGACGAGGGCCGCACGACATAGACGATTGCCTTGCCTGGATCGGGTAGCTTCGGGAGTTGGTAGGTAGCAGCTTCCGCTTTCATCACCTCGGGAGATGGCAAGCTTGCGCATCCAGCAACAATGGCGACTGCACACGCCGCCAGGAATGTGGCAAACAATTTTCTTCTCTGCATTTCATGCTCCTCTTAAATAACGTGGTGAAACGGGTGATCATGATGTATAAAATGGCCGTAAAAGATAATTTCATGACGCGTCTTTAGGTGCACATAAGATGCACATATTTTATATGTCACGCTCAGCCTCTATATCTCATAGATAGATTGATTATTTTATAATTCAACCCGTTCCACAACACGCAAGATTACCGGCGTCTTTCTGCGTAGAACTACCGAGGGAAGAATCTGAATTCGCCGCAGAAGCGATAAAGTCATGACCAGGAAACTGGAAAGAGATGGGGTAGAACGAATTTAAATAGTGGCAAGCGGGATTGCGTTCGATTGAAATCCGTGTGGCAATGCCTCTTCGATATTTAAGCTAGGCTCTGCAGCAAATTAATGTCGCGCCTTCTGCCAGCGGCTCACAGCTGCAGTGGCGATGCCGTTTCCAAATACATTGGTTGCACTACGTCCCATGTCGAGGATCTGGTCGATACCCAGCAGCAGTAACAGCCCCTGTTGGGGAATATGAAACATTGCCAAGGTAGAGGCGATGATGGTCAACGATGCGCGAGGCATACCTTCTACACCCTTGCTAGTGAACAACAGCACGAGCAACATCACCAGCTGCTCTCCAAGCGTCATGTCAATACCGTACGCATGCGTGATAAACAGAACTGTGTCTGCGTATTACTACGCACCTGAATGGCGGGGTGGGGCATGTCAACTCTAAAACTCAATTCATGATTTCAACACCCCGCAGTTATTCACGAAAGCCGGGTAATATAGCGACAAATATCGGTAACGGAGTGAGCGCACCGTGCAAGTGAAACACAACATTTTCAATATCACTGTGCTGACATTAATCATGGCTGTATTCGTGATCGGTGTGCTGGTGCAACGCCGCGCGCAAGGATTAGCGGAGCAACAAGCGGCATTGATCGAGGATAATTTTCTTGCCGCCAAGCGTGTTGAACTCAAACACTACGTTGATCTGGCCCTCAGTGCGATCCGGCCCCTGTATGAATCCGGTCGCAATGACGTGGCGACGCAAAGTTTAGCAAAATCCATGTTGGCTTCGGTAAATTTTGGCGATGACGGCTATTTTTTTGTTTACGACCTCGCAGGCAATACTCTGGTTCATCCACGCAAACCCGAACTTGTTGGCCAGAATTTACTAGAGTTGACCGACCCGCATGGCCGCTTCGTGATTCAGTCGCTGCTGTATGCAGCAATGCACGGAGATGGTTATCAGGACTACGCGTGGGAAAAACCTTCCACTCGCAAGATGACCGACAAGCTTGGCTATGTGGTACTCCTGGAGCGCTGGGGATGGATGGTGGGCACTGGCGTCTATCTAGATGATGTTGAACGGGCAACGCATGCGGTACGAGAACGCGCGGCGACCACATTGCAGGATCTGATGGTCATAGCACTCACTGCGATACTTGCGGTTTTCGTTTGCGGCCTAGCACTGAGCATGCGCGAACACCGCCGCGCCGAGAGTACGCTCAAAATGATGGCTCAGCGTATTGTTACCTTGCAAGAGGAGGAACGCGCCCGCGTATCGCGCGAATTGCACGATGGAATCAGCCAACTTCTGACCGCCACTTTGTTCCACTTCGAACTCGCGCAATACAAACTTGCAAGCGGTGGTACCCATGCCATGGATGACCTGCATAAAGGCGTATCGGGTTTGGCCCATGCCATTGGTGAGGTGCGCCGTATTTCTCACGACCTGCGCCCCTCTGGGCTCGATACCCTGGGGCTTGCGGCTGCAACAACACAGCTCGCCGCAGAATTCCAGCAGCGCAGCGGGGTTCGTGTTGACTTCATAAACACCTTGGGTAATGCCAGATTGCCCGAACCTGAAACCGTTGCGTTATTTCGCATCGCGCAAGAAGCGCTCACCAATATTGAACGCCATGCCTCGGCGTCCGTGGTTACGATTAAGCTCGCGCTTGAGCCCGAAGGAGTGAGACTTGAAATTGTCGACAACGGCTGCGGTTGCAATGTCGACAATATCAAATATGCCAACGGCATCGGCCTGTGTAATATCCGTGAACGCATTAATCATCTGGGTGGTAATTTTGACTTCTCGTCCGCGCCGGGCTGCACCCGGCTTGCGGTCATTCTTCCCCAACGCTTTTCAAGCACCTCTTCCTGTCAACTCAGCACAGTGAAAGGAATTTGACATGCCCCTCGCCCCCGCCCACAAATCATCTATTCGGCTTGTTATCGTCGATGACCACCCTTTGGTTCGCGACGGTTTGCGTGCCCGCCTCGAAGCCGTGCCAGGTATGGAGGTCGTAGGGGAAGTAGGCAATGGAATTGAGGCTCTACTACTGGCCGAACGACACACGCCAGATCTAATGTTGGTGGACATTGGCATGAAGGATATGAACGGCATTCGGCTGACGGAGGAATTAAGTCAACACCATCCGGCGATCAGCATTTTGATTCTCAGCATGTACGACAACGCGGAATTCGTCTCTAGCACGATACGGGCGGGTGCGCGCGGCTATGTGCTGAAAGACGCCGGTTCGCAGGAAATCATTACGGCCATTGAAGCAGTCAGCGCAGGTGGAACCTATTATAGTCGGTCCCTCGCATCGGCCTTAATCGAACCTGCGCCAATTGACGGCCTGACCCAACGGGAGCGTGAGGTACTGATTCAGCTTGCTCAGGGTCTTGACACTAAGGCGAGCGCGCGGCGGCTCGGCATCAACAAGCGTACGGTCGAAAGTCACCGGCAGAAGGTGCGCGACAAATTAGGCATCAAGAGCCCTGTCGAATTAGCCAAATATGTCATTAAACGGGGCTGGATAAGGGAATAGCCGGTCATTTCATCTCATCACACCAAAAACAGCGTGGCCAAGCCCAAAAATATAAAGAACCCGCCGCTGTCGGTGATCGCGGTGAGCAACACGCTCAGACCTTCGGCGGGGTCGCGTCCGACTTTATGCATGGCCAGCGGAATCACGATGCCGACAAACGCCGCAAGCAACAGATTCAGGGCCACGGCGGCCCAGATCACCAAACCGAGCTGCAAATTGCTGTACAGGAAAAACGCCAGCGCACCGACCACGCCGCCCCATACCAGCCCGTTGAGCATGCTGATGCTGAATTCTTTGGAGATCAGCCGACGCGAGTTGTTGGGCGTGATCTGCCCCAACGCCAGCGCGCGCACGATCAAAGTGCCGGTTTGATTGCCGGAGTTTCCGCCGATCCCCGCAACGATGGGCATGAGAGCGGCGAGCGCGACCAGTTTTTCGATGCTGCCTTCGAACGCACCAATCACGCGCGATGCGATGAACGCCGTCACCAGATTTACGCCCAGCCACATCCAACGGTTTTTGGCGGCCTTCCACACCGAGGCGAACAGATCTTCCTCTTCGCGCAAACCCGCCAGGCTTAACATTTCGCTGTCGGATTCTTCGCGGATGTAATCCAGCACTGCATCGACGGTGATACGTCCGACCAACCGGTTGTCCGCATCGACCACCGGTGCCGTCACCAGGTCATAACGTTCGAAGGCTTGCGCCGCACTGGCGGCGTCATCTTCCGGATGGAACACGGTGACGTCGGTTTCCATCACCGCGCCCACCACCGATTCGGGATCCTGCACCAGCAATTTGTTGACCGACAGCACGCCATGCAGCGCGTTGTTCTTGTCCACTACGAACAATCGGTCGGTGTGGTCGGGCAACTCGCCGAGGCGACGCAGGTAGCGCAACACGACTTCAAGCGTGATGTCGGCGCGGATCATCACCATGTCGAAGTCCATCAACGCGCCGACGGTTTCTTCTTCGTACGACAATGCAGATTGCAAGCGCGCGCGATTTTGTTCGTCGAGCGAACGCAGCACGTCTTGAATAACGTCCTGCGGCAAGTCGGGAGCAAGGTCGGCAATTTCTTCGGTATTGAGACTTTCGGCGGCGGCCAGCAACTCGGCGCGGTCCATGTTCGCGATCAACATTTCGCGCACAGCGTCGGAAACTTCCAGCAGGATTTCGCCGTCGCGCTCCGCCTTCACCAAGTCCCACACGACCAGACGCTGATCGCGCGGCAAGGCTTCAAGAATGTAGGCGACGTCCGCCGGATGCATCTGGTCAAGCTTGTGATGCAGCTCGGTCAGGTTCTGCTTGTGCACCAGAGTTTCAACCAGATCGTGACGCGGCATGTCTTGCCGATGCAACAGCTCTTCGACCAGCTTGTGCTTGTTTAGCAACACGAGCACTTGCTGCAGATTTTCAGCTGCGCTGTCGACCGGCTTGATTTCTTCGGTTTCGGCCATGGAATGCTCGACGTGTCGCGTAAGAGGCAGCGCATTCTAGAAAACAAATGCGGGTGGGGTCCATGTTTATCTCTTCAGTCGCAACTCTGCCGAGCCGATAAAACGCACAGGTCACCTGAGTTGGTCATGGTGACGACGGCGCGGTATGCATGACTTCTGCAAAGATAAATAATCCTGTGGTCGGCTTGATTCTGGCGGGCGGCGGTGCGCGCGCTGCGTATCAGGTCGGTGTGCTCAAGGCGATCGCAGATATGCTGCCTGCCGGTGCGGCGAATCCGTTTCCGATTATTTGCGGCACGTCGGCCGGTGCCATCAACGGTGCCGCGCTGGCCATCGACGCCACGCGCTTTCAATACGCGGTGCGACGGCTGACGCGGGTGTGGCAAAACTTTCATGTCGATCATGTGTTCCGCTCCGACGCCTTGGGCATCGCCAAAAGCGGCGCGCATTGGCTGGCAGCATTTTTGTCGGGCGGACTGGGACGTTTCAATCCGCATGCCTTGCTGGACCGCGCGCCGCTCGAGCAGTTACTGCGTCGTCACATGCCCTGCCACATGATTCAAAATTCAATCGACGCGGGCGCGTTGCGCGCGTTCAGCGTGACGGCTGCGGGCTATACCTCGGGCCAGTCCGTGACATTTTATCAAGGGGTCGACGACATCAAGCCGTGGACGCGCGCACGCCGCACCGGCGTGGCGGCGCGCATCACGCAAAACCATTTGATGGCGTCGTCGGCGATCCCGTTCATTTTCCCCGGTGTGAAACTCGACCGCGAATATTACGGCGACGGCTCGCTGCGCCAGATCGCACCGATCAGCCCGGCGCTGCACCTGGGCGCGCAACGCTTGCTGCTGATCGGCGTGCGCGAAGAACGCAACGGCGAACCGGTCAAATCCGTCTCGATGGGTTACCCGTCGCTGGCGGAACTTGCGGGGTACGTGCTTGACAGCATGTTTCTCGATGCACTTGAAATCGACCTGGAACGTTTAACCCGTGTGAACAAAACCATCAGCCTGATTCCCTCGCACCATCTCGAAGAAGCCCAGGTCAGTTTGCGCCCGGTGGATGTACTGGTTATTTCGCCGAGCGAAGACATGAACCGCATCGCCGGTCGGTACGCCATGGAATTGCCACGCCCGGTACGCTTGTTGCTGCGCGGCCTGGGCGCAATGAAACGACGTGGATCGAGCCTGGTCAGTTACCTGCTGTTTGAAGAAGGCTACACGCGCGCGTTGATGGACTTGGGCTACAAAGACACGCTCAAACGCAAAGATGAAGTGTTGCGGTTTCTGGGACACACTCCAGCGCAGTTACCCGAAGTAACGCAACGAGAAGGGCCGATTTCGACAAAAAACTAAACGCATCCTGTAAATCAAGTCATCCGAAGATTACCCCCCTCGTTTCAGCAAGAACTGTCGCACCGCGTCGTCTTCGGCCAAACCAATCGCCGATCAAAGGCGTCGGACGCTTCGCGTACGCGTCCAATGTTGTTGCAGAACATGGGCGCGAACCGCCCAATACGGCTGATCCTAAAAACGGCAGCTAACCCATAGTTAAGGATCCACGGCGTGGACAGCAACGGCTGCGTCGTTCCACGCATCGAACAGGCCGCTGACTTTGAGAAACTCAATGCCCGCGTCGCGGATTTTGCCTTGGCGCGCACCCGCCCGTTGCTCCATGGTGGCGGGCGAAACCAGACTTGCCGTCCTATGTAAAATTGAGGGGCACGCCACTCTATGCCACGCCCCTCTCGAATAGCTTAGCCCCGCTATTCTGACTCAACACAACAATTAGAAATTCGGGTCTTCAGGATGAGGTTTTCCTTTCCCTGTCTCAAGGTAGTTTTTCAAACTTACGCCAAGGAAAAATCCCCATTTGCAATTGCAGTGCATAAAAAATTCGGACGGCTCTGCCCATCCACGGTTAGCAAATTGAACGACCGCCCCGCGTTCATGAGGCTTGATCTCAAAACTGAATTCTTTTGTATCTACCCACGGTCCAGCAACGCATTTCCATGCCACCTTCTCATTGGCTACAAGCTCGGTAATTTTCATATCTACTCTGTGTTCACCCTTGGGGCCGAACCCAAAGCTCGCCAAAGCGCCCACCTTGGTTGTTGTTTCCGCTTTCGTCCACCATGCGCTCAACCCGCGTTGTTCAGTAAGCGCCTCGTACAATTTTTCTGGGGAAGTTTCAATTATTACGCGATGCAAAATATCGGTCATGGTCATCTCCTTCAGGCTGTGTATAAAACAGACAAAACATACAATACTGTACGCCATATGGTGTACTATTCAGGCACAACAATCCTCAAATGGAACTCATGCAATACCCTCCTAACTTAACTTCGTCTGTACGAACTCTTCGTGTAGGCGCAAAGTAGTAATGTCCGCTTTTACCAAAGTTAAAATGTCCGCTTTTGAAATTGAAACTTCAAAAGCAAGGACGTTTAATGGACAACTACATCACCATGAGCCAACTCGAATTAGACCGTTACACACTGATCAG
>JANMQQ010000209.1:0-19862 GCA_031370545.1 Gammaproteobacteria bacterium | reverse complement strand
GCGCGCCACTTCGAAGTCATAGCCGCTGATGATTCCGTAACTTACGGTGATGTCGCCTTCCGGGGTGCGCCAGAGATCGGTGCGGTGGGAGGCGTGATTGATGGGCCATTGATTGCTGCCCTTGGGTTTTTCCGGCAGATAAATCTCGAAGCTGAGGTAGGCCGTGTAGAAGCGGCGTGTCAGCGGTTTGCTGCCTTTGAGGGTGGATTGCGGCGTAGCGGTGTCGCGTTTGAGGGTGTAGAGGAAGCGTTCATATTGTGGCAAAAATTGCGGATAGCCCTCGAAATACTTCACCTCACGCACCACGCGCGCGGTGACGATGTGTTGAGCCGAAACCGGAAGAAAATAAAACATCTGACGGAAATGGTCATCGTCAAGCGGTCGTTGCGTTCCCGGATAGTCTTCTGCGCCCTGCGTTTCAAACGTCAGCATGTACGGCGGACTGAACACTTTGCCTTTTTCGTCCAGCACAGCGGGGACCGCCGCCGACTCCACCGCTGCGCGCGACAACAACTTGAACTTTGATTTGGGGCCGGAGTGGCGTGTTATCCATTGATCCGCCCAAGCCAAGGTCGAGGTGGGGGCCTTGAAGTATTCTGACGTGACGTACACCATCGTAGTTATTTCCGGGCGGTTGTCCACGCCGCCGCTGCTAATCACATTGAACGGATAGGTTTCCGATTGGACCGTGACCGGCACGGCCGGTGTGGGTATCAGCACATCGTCCATGCCGGTGTAACCGGCCGGGGTTTGCGGTGACGGTTGCGGTTGGGCGGGTGTGGGCATACAGGCTCCTGAGAATAGGAAAATGGCAAGCAGGATGGAGGCGCGGGCGCAGGTCATGATTTCCCCCGCGTTGGTCTTACGTGAGGAGGGGATGACACGTATAGCCGCGCTTGGTCTTTGGGACGCAGCTCTTTCACCAGTTCGGCGATGGCATCTTGGGTTTGCCCGATGGCTTCGGTGTGCTCACAAATCTTGGCGTGTACCACATTGCCGTCGACGATAATCGTTTCCTTAGCCTTCGGTCCTTGTGGTTTGGCTGTGCTTTTCAGCGTGGTAAGCAGCGCTTCCTGACTGGTGAGCGGTACGGTGCCGTCGCCGTCTTTGGTGCGTTCGTAGGGAGATTCCAGCACCGAATCGCCGTTTTTGTCCGCGTTCAACAGCAGCCGCACTTGCGTCACCGTGTTCAGGCCATTGGAGCGGATCACATAGGTGTTGGGATGCTGCTTCAAGCTGCCGTCTTCTTCACGCAACGCGGAGTGGAAGGCTTGGGCCATGGAAAGGTATTTCTTGAAGTCATCGAACCACACCTTGGCAACTTTCCACTCCTCGTCTGGCATCCCCTCATGCGGCCTCAACCGCATATTATCCCGATGCCACGGTGTCTCTTCAGGCAGATAGGCGTGGGCATTCTCCGGCACCCGCGCCCGGTCCACGCGGCTACGCAGCACGTCATAAAAATACCCGCGCACGTCGTGGTACCACACCTTTTCAAACTCCTGCGCCGTGTAGGGTTTGGGTTTGCCTTCCGTGTCGTAACGTTTGTGGCTGATAAGCCCCACGCTATCGTTCAGGTACAGGTTCTCGGTGTAGACGTCATTGATGACCTCCGGTTTAAGTCCGCGCGCCGGGCAGTGCAGCCACTCGCCGGTCTTCGCGCGCGGCCGGTGAACATAGTCGTTGGTTGGAAGTAAACACAAGGCGCCTATCATCGGCCCGGCCATGCGGGTGAAGTGGTATGAGGTCGTGCCCAGAACTTCCGAGAACACATTGTTGAAGGCCGTAGATTTCAACCCCCCGAGATTGAAGAACAGGCTTTCCCGCTCCGGGCTCGCGCCCGAAACAAAGCGCCGGTACAACGCCGGTGCGCCAGTGGTGGGTTGGTTCAGGTGGACGATGCCTTGAATGTTGGCGTTGGCACCGAGCACTTCACTCGCGTAGCGCGTGATCAGGCTGCCCTGGCTATGGGTGACGGCAAGTACCTTGTGCGTCCCCGCCTCATAGTGCACGCCCTTCGTCCCGAGCTCGGGGTAGTCAGTGATGTTTTTGATGCGCTCGATCTCGGCCTTGAGATGTTCGGCGGCTTTAGCCAGGTCGCCGCGCCAGTCCATGCCCACCGCCCAGACGCGGTAGACGAAATGCTCGTCTTCAACGGCCTCAATGGCTTCGAACAACGCGGCGTATTCGGCCAGCACGCCGAACCAGCCGCGCTCTTTTCGACGCTGGTATTCTTTCTCGGCGTCGGCGTCGGCGTCCGGGTTCGGTCCGGCATCGCGCAGGCGGCGCTGGAAGTGTTCGCTTTTCTTGATGCTTTTGAGTATGCCGGGCTTGAGTTCGGGAGCATAGTCGTTCATCACTTGGGCGGCGGCGTGCAGTCGATCCGTTTTCGCAAGGATGTCCTTGTCGGACCAGTCGCGCGCGATAAAAGCCGAGAGTTTGCTTTTTGCATATTGCCCAACGATGCCCGGTTCGTTGTCCGGGTCCCAGACATATTTCTTTTTGGGATCTTTGTGCTCCCGCTCGAGCCGCGCCGAAAAAATACCCATCCCAGCAACCACGCTAATCACACTTTTCTTGACCGGCCGGTCGGCCAGATAAACCACCGGCACGTGCTCCTCGCGCCAGTGGGATAACGGATTACGTGCGTCCGGATTGTCGTTGCGCAGTGCAGTGGCAACCGGACCAACGACGCCCTCGCCTGCATTGAATCCAGAGCCATAGCTTGACAGGTCGACCGGTTGCAGGAGTTGCTTGCGCAAGTCTTCGTCCACCGCCGTGTTTGCGTTGTCTTGTTGCGTGGTCTGCGTGAACCGGGGGTCGTCGGGGGCGAGGCCGCCCAGCTTCATTAATGCGGCCCAGGTGAATTGCCTGCGTGAGTACAGCATCTCGACTTTTTGTTCTGCACCGGCCAGCAGATGCGGTACGACAATCTGGCTGGTGTACTGGCCCCGTGCGACGCGCTTGTCGCCCACACCGTCGTTTGCGCCCAGGTCGACATCGCGTAGTGTGCCGTGGGCGTTGATGACTTGGAGTTCGCGCCACAGGTGGCCATTGAGATAGACGTAAACCCAGCCGCTGGATACGCCCATCGCCTGGGCGCGATCCAGGTGCGGGGTGAGGTGCCGCAGCGGCAATACCGGCACGAGCACGGTAGGCCAGCGGGCTTGTTGCGCATCCTGGTCGACGGGTTGCAGTGACTTGATCAAACGCAAGCGCATCGGCGAACCGCCTTGCATGTTGATCGGGTACCACAGGCTGAACGGTGTGTTCGGTAGGCCGTTCAGCGCGCATTCCAGGCGATGCGGGTCGGTGCCTTGGGAATGTGAGGGCAGCATGCGCAGCGCGGACGGGGTATCTACCGGGCTGATCGCCAGCGCTCCGGCCACACCTGCGGCACTTTGTCCGGCGATTTCGAGCGCGACTTTGTAACGGGGTTCGGGCGGCGCGGATTCGGGCCGGGGATTTTCGCGGCGTGGCGGGACATACGGCTTGCCGGACAGCGTCGCTCGCGCGGGCTCGGTCTTGACAGGTTGTAGTCCGCTAACGGCCACGGGTGCGGGGCGCAGCACACCGGCTTTCAACGCGTGGGTGGTTTGTCCCCGTAAACCAGCGTGGTCCGTGAGCGGAAAAATGCCTTGCGCAATCAGCGCGTGGCGGAAGGCTTCCGGCCCGGCTGCGGTTTGCCAGTAGGGTTCGAGAAAGGCGTGAATCGCCGCTTCATCGGCAAATTGCAGGGGTGGCAACAGCAGCGGTTCGCGTGCGCCGTACAGCGCGTAGGTTGAACCTGCGGGTCCTCCGTGAAGTATGTGCATCCTTGTGTCCCCTTATTTTGCTTGTTACGTATGGTCATCCATGAACTTCTACACGTGAGTCTTTCGGGGCTGGAAACGGGAAAGGAGATGCTTCGTTGCGGAATGATCGAACTGTATTGTCAACACCCCACCGCTCCCCAGCGCAGTTGCGGATTCTATGCCCGGGTGGGTGGAGTGTCTAGAACGGGTAATGCCAAGGGCATAGCACAAGCATAGAGCGGGGGCAGTAAATCAAATTGTGCGCATGGCGCACGCTACGTTTTGAATTGGGCCAGGAGGGTTTGTAGCTCGACGGCCAGATGCGACAACTGGTCGCTGGCCTTGGCGGTCTGTTCGGCGCCTTCAGCGGTTTGGTCTGACACCATGCTGATGCTGACGATGTTTTTATTGATGTTTTCGACCACGGAGTTTTGCTCTTCCATCGCCGTCGCGATTTGCATGTTCATGGTGGTGATGGTGCTCACGGCGCCCGCAATCACCTCCAACGATTCACCGGCTGCGGCCGCCTGCTTGACCGTGGCCTGAGCCATGACACGACCCCCATCCATCGCTCTTACCGCTTCACGCGACCCGGTTTGCAGACTCTCGATCATGTGTTGAATTTCACGCGTCGACTGCGCAGTACGCGATGCCAGCGTCCGTACTTCGTCGGCCACTACGGCGAAACCACGCCCTTGCTCGCCCGCACGTGCGGCTTCAATCGCCGCATTCAGAGCCAGCAAGTTGGTTTGCTCGGCAATGCTCTTGATCACGTCCAGCACCTTGCCGATGTTGTCGCTGTCGGTGCCCAAACGATGAATGGCCTGCGACACGGTATCAATCTCGCGTGCCAGGTCGTTAATGGAATTGACGGTTTTGGCCACTACGTCGCGCCCATTCGCGGCTTCAGTGTCAGCATGGTGTGCAGCGTTGGCAGCCTCGCCCGCGTTGCGCGCAACTTCCTGCACCGTGGAGCTCATTTGCGTAACCGCGCAGGCTACCTGATCAGTCTGCTCATGTTGAGTCTTGGCACCCGCGCTGGTGGTTTCGGTGATCGCGGCCATTTGCGTTGCGGCCGAGGCGAGCTGGGCAGTAAAGCCGGTGATTTGCGATACCACCTCCTGAATCTTGGCGGCGAACCGGTTGAACGCCGTCGACATCTGCGCGATCTCATCGCTGCCGGCGACCACCAGCCGCTGCGTCAGATCGCCCTCGCCTTCAGCGATGTCTTGCATTGCCGCCGCTGCGCGCTGCAACGGAACGGTAATCAGAGCGTCAATGATCCATGCCACCAAGACCGCGGCGGCAATGGCAACCAACAACAGCACCAGGATAAGCGCCACAGCCGCATCCAGACGCGAACTCAGCGCCTTGCTGACATCGCCGGTAGCCGTCACCTGCTTTTCCACTAAGGTATCTAAGTGCTTAAATACCCGATCCAACAGCGGGCCGACCTCGGTGCGGATCAGATGCGCATCCATACGCCGTTTGCCGCTCTTTTGCAGCACGACCAGTCCGTCGATATCCTTCATAAATTCTTTGCGCAAACTGACTAAGCGCTCCATGCCGTCGAGCTGCTCGAAGGTCATCAGAACCTGCTGCGCCTTGAGACGTTTGACGATGATTTCGGACATATCCCCATACTCGAGAACGGTTTTCAACATGTCGTCCGCGCCCAAAACCAGATAGCCGCGCAACTGCGCAATCATGTTCGCCCAGTTGTAGCGTAAATCGCCGATATCCATGAGTAGCTTCTTGCGTTGCGGTAAGGCTTTCTCCTCCGCTTCGGATTGCAGCATCTCACTCATGATCTGCAACATCTCCTGTGAGATCGGGTTGAGATTCTGCTGCGCGTAGGCCATCGCTGCGTAGTTTTTGCCGACGTGAGTCACCAGGTCGATGGCCTGCTTGCCGTACTCTTTGAACTGCGCTACGTCGACAGTAATACTCTCGACCATTTTTGCTGATTCATCATCACCAGCGATGGTGGAGTTATCTTTGAGCGCTTTAATGTCAACGTCGATCTTGCTGATGATTTCCTCATATTCCTGACGATTGCGGTCGTCTTCGCTGGTAAGAAAAAACCCCAGCCGCGCCGACGCTTCATTGATGTGCTTGGCCAGCTCTTCGGATGCGATCAGCGCCGGTTGAACTTCGTTGGTAACATGCGACACCTTGTTTTGCACATCAGTGAAGGTGAGCAACGGAATCGACGCAACGATGGCGAGTATTGCCAACATAACGCCGAAGCCGCCCCAGATTTTTTGGCGAACGGTCAGTCGATTGATGAATTCATGCTGGAGTACGTATTGCAGTGTCACTGCTGCACCCTCGGTAATAGCAGAAAATTAATGTGGTTCGGAACACGTGCGTGTTGTGCGCATCGCCCAATTGCGGCCGCACATTCAATTTATCGACAAGCCGCCGATAATATTGAGTACCGTTCTGTCTTCGTGCAGCGGCACCGGTCAGCACGAAACGCCGGGCTGTGCTACAAATAATGCTGGACTGAAGCGTCATTACTTCTCTTAACAAACAAATGGATTCAACTATGCGTTTGACTCGCTCGTTATTTTCAATCTGTCTCGTCCTGGCTCTTTTTGTTATGAGTCGCCCGGGTCTCGCCGCCGAGCCCGACGCCAGCGCCACCGGGGATCGCGCTGAAATCGTCAGCGCCGACACGCCCGAAGCGATGGAGATGGGACAAAGTTATAGCGTGACGGTGAAAATCAAAAACACCGGTGGCAACACCTGGACTCGCGCACAGAGTTACGCATTGGTCGCCCGCCAGCGCAACTGGTCGGTACAGCGCGTGGAACTGGAAAACGCTGAGAAAATCGCGCCCGGCGATACGGCGACATTCAAGTTTCGGGTCACTGCCCCACAGCAGTCCGGCTCACACGATTTTCAATGGCAAATGCAACACGACGAACATTTTTTCGGTCCTCCAACACCCGCACATCGCGTGGTGGTCGAGAGTGGATCGAATCGCGTGAAGTTCATTTCGCAAGTTGTGCCGTCGGCGGTGAACATCGGCGGCGAATACACGGTGATGGTGCAATTTAAAAATCTGGGCAAAACCACCTGGTCGGCGGCCAATGGGTTTATGTTGATGTCGCAGAACCCTGCGAATAATCGCAACTGGGGCATCGACCGCGTGAAACTTGATGGCAATCAAACCGTGCCGCCGGGCGAAGTCGCGACCATACGCTTCAAAATCACTGCCCCGTTGCGTGCGGGCGAATATGATTTTCAGTGGCAGCTTTATCAGGACAAATTAGGCTTTTTTGGCGAGCGCACACCGAATCAACGCGTCGTGGTGGGCGGGGCGGGGCGGGGTAACGATGCGGAATTTGTACTGCAAGAAATGCCTGGGCTGGTCAATGAGCCGACACCGTACGCTGTGCTTCCGGCGGGTAGCAGCTTTCCAGTCAAAGTCATGTTCAAGAATGTCGGCACCACGGTGTGGAAACCGGGCCAGTACCGATTGGTTTCGCAGAAGCCCGCCAACAATCTCACCTGGTTGCTTGATCGCGTGGAAGTCAGCGCAAAAGAAGAAGTGAAGCCGGGCGAATTCAAAACCTTTTCGTTTAACGCTGTCGCGCCTGCCCAGCAGGGCATTTACGATTTTGAGTGGCAGATGTTTCAGGATGGCATCGGCACCTTTGGCAAGCCATCTCCGACCGTTAAAATCACCGTGCGTTAGCGCGCGATATCACGGCCGGGTCGCATGGCGCGACCTGGCCCCTATTGATTCTCTGCGGCCAGACGTTCCTTGGCCTTGGCATGTCCCTGCTTCGCCGCCGCCGTATACCAGCGGCGGGCTTCGGAAAAGTTTTCGCGTACTCCACTCCCAGCCCGGTAAAGATTGCCCACCATGTACTGTGCCTGCGCGTCACCGCGCCGGGCGGCGCGCATGTACCAGTTAAACGCTTCGCCCGAGTCCTGTTGCAACTCGACGCCGCGCAAATACATTTCGGCCAAACGGAGTTGTGCGCCAATGTGATCTTCCTCAGCCGCGCGCTGCAACCATTCGACGCCCCGGGTAAAATCTTTCAACACCGCCTCACCTTGAATAAACAGCAATCCCAACTCGTACTGCGCATTCACATCGCCATTCACCGCAGCGCGATAGACCGGCAAACTCTCGGAGGATTTAAAGGATTTTGCAGTGCCTGCAGCCGCACCGGCTTGATCGCGAATAATGTCTTGCAGCGCCACCTTGGCCTTGACATGATCCTGCGCCGCCGCCCTGCCCAACCACAGCTTGGCACGCGCCATATCACGCGGCACGCCGGTCCCGTCTTTATAAAACACACCCACATCGTACTGCGCGTCGGCATGCTGTTGCTCCGCAGCACGCGTTAACCACACCAAGGCTTGCGCAGGATTGATGGCCAACGGTGCTTTGCCGATGAGATAATGCCTGCCCAACGCATACTGCGCAGCGGCATCGCCGCCTTTTGCTGCTGCGCGCAATGCCTCGAACTCGCGCACCACCTGCGCACGATGCAACTCGTCGTAAGCCGTCTGCGCTTCCACAAGACCCGACCCCGCCGCAACTTTGAGCCAACGCAGCGCCAACTCCAGATCTTTAGGCACACCGATGCCATCCCGGTACATCACGCCGAGTTGATACTCGGCACGCAGGTGCCCGCCATCCACTGATTTGCGCAACCATTTCAGCGCTGCGGTCATATCGGGCGAGATGCCTTCACCGTTCAGATATTTCATCGCCAACAGGTATTGCGCCTCGAGATTGCCCTGCAGCGCCTGGCGTTGCAGCTCCACCAGCGGCGGTACCGCCGCTTCGGTGTCTTGCGCCGCGACTGGGTTGAGCAACACGCAATACGCGAATAATCCCCTCACAAATGCTTTGTTTAAGCTCATAGGCATCGCCCCTGCATTGAATTGTCCCCAGTGAGCCCCCCTCAATTATCCAGAACAACCGCCCGGTGTTCCGCGAATACCACCATGATAGGATGCCGGTCCCGTGAAGTCTTTGAACTCCTCCACTTCTCCATTAGCCAGCCCGCGCGTCGCATCCCACGACGCATGCGTGCTAGTGATCGCGCCGAATGGCAGTTATCGCACCGCGCCGTTTGTCGCTGCAGCGCAACGCGTGAATGCCGAAGCGTTTATTGTCTCGCATGGCAAATATGCTTTGACCGGCGCATCCGCGCAGGGTTTGCATGTCGATTTTGAGCAACTTGACGCTGCGCTCGCGGCGATTCTTCACGAGCATCAACAGCGCCCGTTTCATGCGGTGCTGGGTACCGACGATGCGACTACTGAACTTGCTGCCCGGGTTGCGCAGGCCATCGGGCTGCCGCACAACGATCCGGCCGCTGCGCGTATTTCCAGACGCAAAGACCTGGCACGTGAACGCCTGCGCGCAGCGGGCGTGCCCGCGCCGAACAGCCGCCGTATTGATATAACCCAAGCGCTGGAACCGCAAGCCGCTGCGGTGAGCTACCCGTGTGTCATCAAGCCACTGGCGTTGTCCGCAAGTCGTGGGGTGATCCGCGCCGACAACCCAGCAGAATTCGTACGTGCCTGCCTGCGCAGCGCAGCGCTGGTGCACGAAGCTGAACTTGAAGACGAGCGCACCACACTGCTGGCGGAAGATTTTATTCCAGGCGTTGAAGTCGCGGTGGAAGGCTTGTTGACTCATGGCGCCTTGCAACTGCTCGCCATCTTCGACAAACCCGATCCGCTCGATGGGCCGTTTTTCGAAGAGACGTATTACATCACGCCTTCGCGTTTGACACCCGAGGTTCAGGAGAATATCCAACACTGTGTGCAGGCCGCCTGCGCGGCGTACGGACTGCGCGAAGGACCGATTCACGCGGAGTGTCGTGTCAACGCAGGCGGCGCGTGGATTCTGGAAGTCGCGTCGCGCACCATCGGCGGGCTGTGCGGCCGCCTGTTACGCTTTGGCACTGGCTACAGTCTGGAAGAAATCGTGATCGCGCACGCGTTGGGCCGGGCAGTCGACACCCAGGCCAGTGACGGCGCGGGCGGCGTGTTGATGATCCCGGCTAGCCAAGGTGGAATCCTGCGCCGTGTGGAGGGCGTGTTAGCTGCGCAGAAAATCGAGTTCATCGAAGAAGTCACCATTCAAATGCGCGAAGGCTACGAAGTTGTGCCGTGGCCGGAAGGTTCAAGCTATTTAGGATTTATTTTTGCGCGCGCACCGACACCGCAACAAGCCGAAGCGGCGCTGCGTGTTGCGCACGCCTGTTTGAACATTGTCACTGCGCCAGTGTGGCGCGGCGTGGACCAACGGAACCTAGAGGCAAGCTCATGAAAGTCGTCCTGATTAATCCTTACGAACTGGGTCGCCAGCCGTTTGGGCTGGCTGAACCCGCCGCGTGGCTGAAACGTGCGGGCTGCGATGTGCACTGTCTTGACCTTTCGCTGCAAATGCTCGAACCCGAGGTGCTGGCCGGTGCTGATCTGGTGGCGATCTACGTTGCGATGCATACCGCCACACGCATCGCGGTCGCCGCGCTGCCGCGCATCAAGCAACTCGCGCCGCACGCGCATCTGTGCGTGTACGGGCTGTACGCGCCGATGAACGAGGAGATGTTGCGTGGCCTGGGCGTCGAAACCGTGCTGGGCGGCGAGGTGGAACCTGCGCTGGTGTCACTGATTCGACGGCTGACGAATGGGGGCGGAAATATTCAAACCGAACCGGTCGTGAATCTGGCGAAAATTGATTTCGTCATGCCCGACCGCACCGGCCTGCCCGCGTTGACGCGCTATGCGCATCTGCTGGTCGGCGAAAGTGAAACCCGTGTGGTCGGCTTCGCCGAGGGCTCGCGCGGCTGCAAACACCTGTGCCGCCATTGTCCGGTGGTTCCGGTTTATCAGGGCAAATTCCGCATTTTGCCAGTCGATATAGTTATGCAGGATATCCGTCAACAAGTGGCGCTTGGCGCCCAGCACATCTCATTCGGTGATCCGGATTTTTTTAATGGACCAACGCATGCGCAAAAATTGATGCGTGCGCTGCACGCCGAGTTTCCGCAGGTCACGTATGACGCGACCATCAAGATTCAACATCTGCTGGCCCACGCTGAGCTATTGCCGCTGCTGAAAGAAACCGGCTGCCTGTTTATCACCGCTGCAGTTGAAGCGGTGGATGATCAAATCCTGCACTACCTCGACAAAAATCACACCAACGCTGACTTCGGCCATGCCGTGGAGTTGGTGCGCGCCGCCGGGATTGCGCTCGCGCCGACATTCGTACCATTTTCTCCGTGGACTACGCTGGAAGGATACGTTGCGTTGCTTGCCCGCCTGGTTGAGCTCGAGCTGATTGAAAGCGTACCGCCGATTCAATTGGCGATTCGCCTGCTGGTACCGCAAGGATCGGAACTACTTAAATTACCGGGATTTATGGAATATCTCGACGCCTTCGATCCGGCGCTGCTGGGATATCCGTGGCGCCACGCTGACGCGCATGTCGATGCATTGCATAAGGAAATTCAAGCTTGGGTTATGGATGCGGAGAGCAAAAATATTCCACGTCGTGATATTTTTTTGCGTATCTGGAATCTGGCACACGCTGCAACCGGTTTGCTTACTCCGCTGCTACCACAAGGCGATAGGAAAATTCCTGGCCCGCGCTTGTCTGAGCCCTGGTATTGCTGCGCCGAACCCACCGATCAACAGCTACAGAGCTTTTAACCTAGAAACGGCAGTTGACCGCTCCAAGGCATAAGCAAATGCATACAGGTATTGATATTTTTGGCCCATGCATACGTCACTCAGGAGGTGATACCCGCTACGGCCTGAGCAGTGCGACACGTTGTGCACATGGCTTCGTTGCAACTCGTCCTACCTCGCGCAAAACCAGCGCGATAGGAATCATCGGAATAGCTCGCTATTCCTCGCTCGTTGCGCCTTGCCCTGTACTCAACGTGTCGCACTGCTCAGGCCGTTCAACTGCCGTTTCTAGGTTTAAAATTCAGGCGGAGAAATCCGGAAACAGATGGGCGTATTTTGCGATCCACTCGAGCGCAGCTTCTTCGCTACTCAAACGCCGACCTTCGGTTTTGAACACTTCGCGTTTGTAGTGTTCGATGTGGCACACCTGCTCAACCATGCGTGTGCGAAAAAACTCTTCGCGATTGTTCAACTCAATCCCGATGTCGTAACCCAAGCCACTCGGCTTGCACCACGCAACCTTACCGCGTGCTTCGAAGCCTTGGCTTACAAACGGCACACGAACGGTGACGGAGGTCCCGAACGGCAACGACGTTTTGGATTGAAACGATAAACCGCCCAGGCTCACGTTGATCAAGCGCTCATGTTGCTCCACCAACGCGTCGCCAACATCGAATTCGATGGGAATGTCCGACGGATGGCGAATGTATTTACGCATGATCAACCCTGAGGTCCGGTAACGAACAGCAGCAAATAATTTGAGTAATTTTCTCTTACGTTAACTGTAATCGAGCGCTGAGAAATTTCCAGTCAAAACACAGTAACAATTGTTCACATAACTAATTTTGCAAATTGTCTTTCAGCCGACTATATTTTCCACAGCCGCAAGGCTGGCTGCGCGATATGACCCTTCCAACGGCCCCCCAGCTGAAAGTTGTATCGCGCAGTCGCTGTCGACCCAATTGAGCCCGCTTTCGAGCGGGCTTTTTTTGCGCGCATTACTTATCCAAACGATCAAGGGAATAAACACGCTCATCCAAGCGCGTTAAACCCCGTTCAATAAATCGTGGATTGTCCTTCAGAGCGTCATGCACCCGCAGGTTTTGGACGGTAAACGTATCACCGTACAATGCGCGAACTTCCGAATCGCTGACGGCAAACGGCGGCCCGGCCATCTGTTCGGCGGGATAATCAATCGCGATCAATAAGGTGAGAGTACCGGGTGGCGCCAACGTCGCAAGGTGCTGTGCATAACGAACGCGCAGCGGCGGCGGTAACGCTACTAGCGATGCGCGATCATACACAGCAGATATCTGCCCCAGGTGTCGTGGCTTAAGCGCAAAATAATCACCACAATATATCTTGTAACTCGGCGACTCGAATAACACGAAACCATCGACCTCTTGGCGCGTTGGGACGAGCTGCTGCTCGACAAAAAAATCCTGTACGGCGATCAGGCTGAGCTCGACCCCCAACACGGTGTGGCCGCGTTGCTGCAACCACACCATGTCCTGGCTCCTTCCGCATAGGGGTACGAAAACCGTCGCCTGCGGGTCGGGAATTAAAGCGCTCCAAAATTGTTCCAGGTAGGGATTTACTTGGCTCTGGTGAAAACCAATTTCGTTGCGCTGCCAACGCTCTATCCAGAATTCAGAATCCATAATTATTCTCCGACAAAACAATTTGGAACTGGGTGCCGATTTCGCGATCTTATTGAGGTGTTACACTATGTGCAGAATTGCCGATACAGATGAGTATTTCAACGCTCATTGGAAAATTCACTTTCGCGAAGTTGGGTCCAGTTCTAAACTATATCGCAACTGTGAGAATTTTCGGTGCGTCTAACTGCGGCTTTACCCAGCCCCGAGCATAATGCTCACGCTAAACTACCCTACATAAAATGACCAACGTGTCCGCAAAAATCACCATAAAAGGCATGACCAACGATGGGAAAAAGTTTCGTCCCAGCGACTGGGCCGAACGCCTGACCGCGTCTGTGGCAACCTTCAGCCGCGGGCGGCGCATGATTTTTCACCCCGGTGTAAATATGGTGACTATTGAAGGCGTCAGTTGCGTGGTAGTGGATGCCGACTTGGAACAGCAGGACCCGATGTTATTCGGCTTTCTGATGGATTTTGGTAAAGGAAATAATCTGCAAATTTTGCGTGATGACGCTGTCATTCCGCAAAAGCGAACTGCGCAGCAGCCGGATGCGCGTTAGGCGCGCTCTTCGTCAGGCCAGTGCTTGATATAATTTTTCAGTAGCTTGTTTTCAAACTCGGTCTTCGTCAATAACGCGTGAACGATGTCACCAATCGAAATCAACCCCGCAAGTTTACCGTCGTCAATCACCGGCAAATGCCGTATGCGTTGCTTGGTCGGATTGCGTGTCATCAAATCCATCGCATGATCAAGACTGTCTTCACCCGTACACGTCACTAAAGTTTTAGCCATGATGTCATGCACGGTCATATTGATGAGGTTTACGCTGTGCTGCCCGGCGGCCCAAACCACATCACGTTCCGTGACGATCCCAACAATTTTTTCGTTTTCTATCACCACTAGTGAGCCAATACGATTATGAATCATCAATCGAACTGCTTCAGGCACCGGTTGATTCGGAGCGATTGAATGGCACTGCTGCCCTTTCTTCTCGAGGATGTGGCAAATTTTCATGACCGTTTTGACCTTTTGCGAAGCGGCGCTGGATTTTACAAATCGCCACCATAATAGAGATACGCCCCAAGCGACGTCAACGTGCTGTCAGCACAACCCTGAAAGCGGATAGAATACCGATCCATTCCGTACTGCGACCGCCATGAACAAACCTCCTTCCGCTCCGAAAACCCGCGCGCCCTCGCGCAAGAAAGCGCACACGATTCCAAAAGTGGGCTTCGTCAGTTTGGGTTGCCCCAAAGCCTTGGTCGATTCCGAGCACATCATTACCCAGCTGCGCGCCGAAGGATATGAAATCAGCCCCAGCTACACTGATGCCGATCTGGTGGTCATTAACACCTGCGGCTTTATCGACGCGGCGGTGGAAGAGTCGCTGGAAACCATCGGCGAAGCACTCGCCGAAAATGGCAAAGTGATTGTGACGGGGTGTCTGGGCGCGAAAGATAACGTGGTACTTGACCATTATCCGCAAGTGCTCGCCGTAACCGGACCCCACGCGCTGCAAGAAGTCATGACCGCAGTGCACACCCACTTGCCGCCACGGCATGATCCATTCACCAGCCTGATTCCGCCGCAAGGGATAAAACTCACGCCCCGGCACTATGCTTACCTGAAAATTTCCGAAGGCTGCAATCACCGCTGCACCTTCTGCATCATTCCTTCACTGCGCGGCGACTTGGTGAGCCGTCCGATCGGCGATGTTTTGCGTGAGGCCGAGAATTTAGTCAAGGCCGGTACCAAGGAGCTCTTGGTGATTTCGCAAGATACCAGCGCCTATGGTGTGGATGTTAAATACCGCACTGGGTTTTGGGGCGGGCGTCCGGTGAAAGCGCACATCACCGATCTGGCACGCGAGTTAGGCGAATTGGGCGTGTGGGTCCGCTTGCACTACGTCTACCCCTACCCCCACGTCGACGACATCATTCCGTTGATGGCCGACGGAAAAATTCTGCCGTACCTGGATGTGCCCTTCCAGCACGCCAGCCCGCGTATTCTCAAAGCGATGAAACGCCCCGCGCATGCCGCAGGCACCTTGCAACGCATCCGTCGCTGGCGCGAGATCTGCCCCGAGTTGGTGATTCGCAGCACCTTCATTGTCGGCTTTCCCGGCGAAACCGATGCGGACTTTGAAACATTGCTGGAATTTCTACACGAAGCACAAATCGACCACGCGGGTTGTTTTGCGTACTCAGCGGTGGAAGGTGCAACCGCCAATGCGCTGGATCATCCAGTACCCGAAGAAATCAAGCACGATCGTCTCGAACAGTTCATGGCAACGCAGGGTGAAATTAGTGCAACGCGTTTGGCCAGGCTCATCGGCACGCGCATGACCGTGGTCGTCGACTCTCTGGGCGATGACGGGCAAGCCATCGCCCGTAGCAAAGCTCAGGCGCCTGAAATCGACGGCGTGGTCTATGTGCAGGCAGCGACTGCGGCGCGCGTTGGCGAACACCTGCTTGTCGAAGTTGTGCACACCGACGACCATGACTTGGTTGCGCGTCCGGTTTCTAATCCCGGATAAGTTATTGATTTCACGTTCTGGTTTATACGTTTTTCTGCGTACCAAATCAGAGCGGCCGCTAAATCACGAAATTCCGAGAAATCGGTCACAAATCAAATCTCCGCTGTGTCACAGAAGGTGCCCGTGCACAATGTAATGATTGTTTACGTTGGGCTTCAGTCCAACGACGCGACACACATGGGGGCAGTAATGAGCGCACAGGTACAGGCGGCGGTCTCGCAACAAGCAAACGTTCTCGCAAATGCAGGTTCGGTAACCACGTTTAGCGCGGGTGCCACCCTGATCAAAACCCGCGCCTCGGAATTCATCGAGCAACGTCTGAGTTTTTTCCGCGCCAACGTCGATGATTTTTTGTTTGAATTGGCGGGAAAAACACGCAATGAAGAACTCAATTATCTGTATCTGGACACCATCAGTCGTTTGCGCAACAAGCGCGACGTACTGAAAAATACCTTCGTCGCCAATTTCGAAAAACTTTGTCAAGATGCGACACCCTGCCAAACCACGATGACCGTTGCAATCACTACGGACAGCGCCGGCATCGACAAGCTGTTACTCAGCGGCGATGACGATCTTGAAGCTACCATTGCGATGAAGAACATCGTTGAGCAAGCACAACGCCGTTACGCAAGCGAATTATCCGCCCTGTATGCAGCGACCCCGATTACGCAACACGCCTGTCTTTCTTCAGTTTCCCCCGCACTGCTGTGTGTTGCCTGGAAACAGGCGACCGATACTTTAAAACTTACGGTGAAAGCGAAATTTATTGTCTACAAGTTGTTTTCAAAATTTGTACTCGATGACTTGACTACGCTGTACCACGGATTGCTTGCGGATGTTGGCGGTCAGATACCTGCGCACCCTGCCGAGAAGGCAATGGCCGAGAAAGCCCAGCCTTCTCCGGCTCCCACTCGATCACCGGCTGCCGCCGCTGCACCCGCGATTGACACACCGATTGAGAAAAAACTCCACGGTCGCAAGCTGCCAGACGCGATTCACCAGTTTCTGTTTACGGTGTGGTCTGAAGTCTTGGTACAAGTCAAAACGCAGAAGGGTACCGACAGCCCGGCATGGACCGGAGCAATGCAGGTTATTGACGACTTGGCTGCCGTCACGCAATTTAAACAAACCGCGCAAAACTCTCCGCGACTCCTGGAAGTTATTCCCCGGTTGCTCTGTAATCTGCAGAATGGTTTGAGTATGGTGACGTACGAAAAGCAAATGAAGGAGCAGCTGTTTAATCAACTGCTGACGATGCACGCGCGTGCAATCCAGAGCCGAAAAACGCAGCCAGTTTAACGCGCTGTCGCCTCTACTCAGGGCCGGTCTCGACTTTATTGAGTTTTAGCGTGCCGCCAGGTTCCCGGTGGTATTTGTAGAAAATAACCCTGCTGTTGCAGACGTTCCATCACCTGCGTTACCTCGACCTGTGCCAGCTTGCGCTGCGCATGTAGTTCCAGCGCCATCACGAACGTAAGCGGCCCGAGCATCTGGAGCAATGCTTGCGGCACCTGGGCAAAATCCCCTTCTTGCTTTAGGTAGAGATAGTGGTCTGCTTTCTTCTCGCTGCGGTAAATTGCGCAGGGCACCTCCCCTGTCTTCACGCGGCACCTTCGGAATCACTTTTCAGTTGATCGAGCAGCTGCCGAATAGCAGTGACCTCGTCACGCAATTCGATGACAGCCTGTTCCAGCGCGGCAACACGATCAGGACTGGCCTCGCGAAGCGGCGGCGCACCGACATCGGGAGCGTAACTTTGCGCCGGTAGATCAACTGGGATTTCTGAAAATAGTTGCGCGTAACGCACATCACGCCGCCCGGGCTGACGCGGCAGCTCACTCACAAACGGGCCGTCCTCGCGGCTCCGCAATTTTTGCAACGTTGCTTCAACTTGTGCGACGTCAGCGAACTCGGTCAGGCGACCGGCATGCGTGCGCAGCTCGCCGACGGTTTGTGGTCCACGCACCAGCAGCTCGCATAGCACGGCGAGTTCCGGCGCAGAGAAGTCCATCGCGTTGGTAATTGGATTGCTGAGCCGGTGGGCAAATTTTGTAACGCGGCTACCCGACGAGCTTTTGGGAACTACCAGACGTTTCTTAATCAAGGCATCCAGCGTGTCCTGCACAACGGACTCGTCGAGTTCCAGTACCGGACTCCGGTTTGATTTCTGGTTGCACGCGTTGGTCAACGCATTGAGCGACAGCGGATAATAATCGGGCGTACTCATTTCCTTTTCGATCAGGCAACCCAGTACGCGCGCTTCGATCAGGCTCAATGCAATCTTCAAGGGGTCACTCCACACCTACAGCCGCAACAGACTGCTAACGAAGTTTTTTCCAATCCGGGGAGCGCGCGTCAACGGCATGACCCAACAGCTCGTCCCAGGCCTTGCGCACCGTTTCCGGTGTTTCCTTATTGTCGATCAATTCTGCGAGATCGGCGCTTAATGTCGAGACGTGGAGCACACCTTCCGGTATGCCTTTCGGAAACTGGCTGACTGACGAAAAAACCACTTTTCCGATCAGCGGCGCGTCCTTAACGAGAGCACGTAAAATTTGCAGGCGCCATGCATTTTGATGCAACGGATTTTCAAATTTATATCCGCGCTGGCGCACCATCTGCGTCCACTGGTCGATGTTGGGACCGCCAAAAATGAAGCCGTTGTAATCCTGCAAATCAAGCACCACGATACCCGCAGGTGTCAGTAGCAGATAGTCGACAAACACGTACCCGTCCATGCTGTCGGGGAACGCGACATTTTTTTGCGAGACGATATTGAGGTTCTTGACAATTTTAGCAACACGCCTTTGTTCCGCATCGCGCCGATAACGTCGCAAGGCCATCGGCGCTGCAAATACAATGGCAACGGCAATGATCACCACAATGATGGTCATCAACCAATCTTGTCCAGCAGCGGTATTAAGATCGGGCATACGTAGGATTCAAGCCTGATTCACGCATTAACGCGTGACATGTTTCATGATGGCGGCTTTCACCGCAGGGAGTGTTGCGTCCACGGTTGTCACCGTGGTGGTGCTTTGCTTGATTGCCGTATCCGGATCTTTCAAGCCATGACCCGTCAGTGTGCACACGACTTTGCTGCCGTCGCGAATTTTACCACTGGCAATATCGCGCAACGCACCGGCCACCGAGATCGCCGACGCCGGTTCGCAAAAAATACCTTCTCTGTTCGAGAGCAATCGCTGCGCGGAAAGGATTTCCTCATCGGTGCATTCGTCGAACCAACCGGCGGAATCACGCTGCACGACCCACGCCTTGTCCCACGATTGCGGATGCCCAATGCGAATTGCGGTCGCGACCGTTTCGGGATTATCCACCATTTTGCCACGCAAAAACGGCGCGGCGCCGCTTGCCTGATATCCAACCATGACGGGTCGGTTATTGACGATTCCGTGGTCGTGATATTCGGAATAGCCCATCCAGTGCGCAGTGATGTTGCCCGCGTTACCCACCGGGATGCAGTGATAATCCGGCGCCGCGCCTAATTCTTCGACGATCTCAAACGCCGCTGTCTTCTGCCCTTGCAAGCGATAAGGGTTAATTGAATTCACTATAGTCACGGGTGCTTCTCGGCCCACCTGCTTCACCAACTCCATCCCTGCGTCAAAATTGCCTTTAATCTGAATCACCACTGCGCCGTGAATCATGGCTTGCGCCAACTTGCCCATCGCGATCTTGCCGTCGGGAATTAACACGAATGCGGTGATCCCCGCGCGCGCCGCATACGCAGCTGCCGATGCGGAGGTGTTACCCGTGGATGCGCAGATAATCGCCTTGCTGCCTTCCTCGACCGCCTTGGTCACCGCCATGGTCATGCCACGATCTTTAAACGATCCGGTCGGATTCAAACCTTCAAACTTTATATAAATATCGACGTCTTTTTTAAGATCGCGCGGAATGTTATTCAGGCGAATCAGCGGCGTGTTGCCTTCACCCAAACTAATGATGCGCGTGTCGTCATGAATAGGTAGCCGGTCTCGATATTTTTCAATCAAGCCGGTGTAGCGGGGACGAAATGTCATAACAACTCCAAATATTCTGAGTGCATAAGGTGGGATCCGCCACCTTCACTGTTAATTCGCGTTTAATTGTTCCATGCGGATACGCATGATGTCGCCAGTTATTGTCGGCAATTCCTGAATGCGCTTGATTGCCTGATTCATATTCTTTTCCAA
>JANMQQ010000449.1:0-10118 GCA_031370545.1 Gammaproteobacteria bacterium | reverse complement strand
TTTCGCAAGGCGACTCCTCCATCGGCATGCCAGCCTACAACGGTGGCCTGTTCGAGGATGAGCGTGCGCCGCTGCTGGCGCGCACCAGCATTCCAGATGCGCGCTTCGCTCCGTTGTTCGACGACCTCGCCCGTCGGTCCGTTTTGTTACGCGCCTGGATCAACTACCGCGACCTCTCCGTGCAGCACCTGGGGGGCATTTACGAACGCCTGCTTGAATATAGCTTGGTCGTGGAAAATGGCAACATCATCGCCCGCCCCGCCAGCTTTGCGCGCAAGGTCAGCGGCAGCTATTACACCCACGATGGTCTGGTGAAACTCATCATCCGCGAGACCGTTGGCCCACTTGTGAGCGAGCGCAAAGCTGCCTTCCGCGCCCAACTCGCTACGTGGGAAAAGAAAAAAGAACTCAAACCCGCCGATTGGCAAACACTGGATCATCTCGATCCCGCTAACGCCATGCTCGACCTGAAAATCTGCGACCCCGCGATGGGCAGCGGGCACTTCCTGGTCTCGCTGGTGGACTATTTAGCCGATGAAATTCTTGAAGCGATCGCCGCTGCCGAGCTGGAAATTGCCGCCCAGCCGTGGGCAAAAGATATTGCCAATCCGTGGGCCTCGCCGCTCATCAAGCGCATCCAAGATATCCGCAGCCGCATCCTCAGCGCCGCGCGCCAGAACCGCTGGGCGGTGACCGAAGCGCAACTGGACGACCGCCACATTGTGCGCCGCATGATCCTCAAGCGCGTGGTGCACGGCGTGGACAAAAACCCGATGGCGGTGGAGCTCGCCAAGGTTGCGCTGTGGTTGCACACCTTCACCGTTGGCGCGCCGCTGTCCTTCCTTGACCACCACCTGCACTGCGGCGATTCGCTGTTCGGCGGCAAAGTCCGCCAAGTGCGGGAAGTGCTCAACCAGCAAGGCAGTCTGATATATCAGGATGACTTGCAGCGCTTGCAATCTGCGCGCGATCTGATGCTTGCCATCGGCAACCTCACCGACATCGACATCGCCGAGGCGCATCACTCCAAGGCCATGATGGACACCGCATCGGACGGATTGCGCCCGCTATGGCGCACGCTGGACTTCCTGCAAGCCCGGCGCTGGGCAGGCAAGGATCACAAAAAAGAATACGACAGGACATGGGCGGATTTGCTGGCCAACGAATACGGCGACACCCTGCTGGAGTCCGTAAAATTCTTTGCCGAACGCAAAGGCAAGCTGCCTACGGAGAGCGAGCGGCAGACTCACGCCACGGTTCAGGATGCACTCCGTCGTGCAGCGCAAGAACACTTCCTGCATTGGGAACTCGCTTTCCCCACCGTCTGGCAAAATGGACAAGGCGGCTTCGATGCCATCATCGGCAACCCGCCGTGGGACCGGATGAAATTACAGGAAGTTGAATGGTTCTCCGAACGCAAACCGGACATTGCCAAAGCGGCGCGTGCCGCCGACCGCAAAAAATTCATCGCGCAATTGGAAGCGAACAAAGACCCACTATGGCAGGACTACCTTGCCGCGCAAGCCGCCGCCGAAGCGGGCAGTCGCGTGGCACGCGAGTGCGGCGACTACCCGCTATTGTCCGGCGGCGACACCAATCTGTATTCGCTGTTCGTCGAACGCGCGCAAGCGCTGATTCATCCGCGTGGCGCGGTCGGCCTGCTGTGCCCCTCTGGCATTGCCGCAGACAAGGGAGCGGCGGAATTTTTCCGCAGCATTTCCACCACGGGCCGCCTCGCTGTTTTGTTCGACTTCGAAAACCGCAAAGGTTTCTTCCCCGACGTGGACAGTCGTTTCAAATTCTGTGCACTGATCTTCGGCGGCGCACAGCGCACCGTACAAACTGCACGCTGCGCCTTTTACCTGCACACGCTGGAAGAAGCGGACGACCCCGCACACGTGCTCGCGCTCACCGCGCAGGACTTCGCTGCGGTCAATCCCAACACGGGGGCCGCGCCAATTTTCAGGACAAAGCGTGATGCCGACATCACCACCGCGATCTACCGTCGCCAGCCGGTGCTGGCTTTGCATGCCGTTCGCGCTGAGCCTGTCGAAGGGCAAACCGTTCATGCTTCGACCGTTCGACAAGCTCACGGCTCAGCACGAACCGTCACGCAAAAAGTCTGGCCCGTGCGCTATTGCACCATGTTCCACATGACCAACGACTCCGGCCTGTTCAAACGCCGCGACGAACTGGAGAGCGAGGGCTGGTATCCGGTGGGCGGCAACCGCTGGAAGAAGGGCGAGGCGGAAGCGGTGCCGCTGTACGTCGGGCGGATGATTTCCAACTACGACCACCGCTCATCGCATGTCACGACCAACGAAGACAATTTGCACAACGCCGCTTTGAGCGCCAATTTGACTGTTGCCGAAAAAACGCTGCCTGACCGTTACCCCACACCGCAATACTGGGTGTCGGAAAGCGACGTGCCGGAAAACGAACGCCGCCAATGGGCGCTTGGTTTCCGCGACATCGCCCGCGCCACCGATATGCGCACCATGATTGCGGCTGTGATTCCGACAGCAGCGGCCGGCAACACCCTGCCGCTGTTGTTACCTGACAACGGCGACGAATCGACTTATGAGCAGTGGGCTCCCTTGCTTCTCGCCAATTTGAATGCGTTGGCGTTTGACTATGTGGTGCGGCAAAAAGCTCAATCAACGCACCTCAATTGGTACATCGTCGAACAGCTTCCGCTGATCCGCCCAGAGCAGTTCGAGCAAACGCTGGGCAAAACTAACATCGCCGACTACGTGCGCGGCGAAGTGCTGCACCTTTCCTACACCGCACATGACCTGGCGCCCTTCGCCCGCGACCTGGGTTATGACGGCGCACCCTTCGCGTGGGATGAGAACGACCGCCGTCACCGTTTGGCGCGGCTCGATGCCTTGTTCTTCCATCTCTACGGCCTGTCCCGCGACGATGCCGCTTATATTCTCGACACCTTCCCTATCGTCCGCGAGCATGACGAGAAGGCGCAGGGCCGCTACCTCACCAAAGAGTTAATCCTCGCTTACATGAACGCCGTGACAGCGGGCGACTTCACCACCGTGGTCAAGCTGTAAGTTCGAATCCACGGAGCAGCGGGGGGCAGGTCTTGCATCAACGCACTGCCCATCGGTGGCACTATATGCTGATACCCCGTGTCTTTTTTTGGATGCCTCTGCCCTATGTCTCGCGCTGAACGTCTGCTCGATCTGCTTCAGTTGTTGCGCCGTCATCGGTTTGCGGTGACCGGCGCAGCGCTGGCGGCGGAGCTCGACATTAGTCTGCGCACGCTCTACCGCGATATTGCATCGTTGCAGGCGCAGGGCGCGCGCATCGAAGGTGAATCAGGATTGGGCTACGTTTTGCGCCCGGGATTCACGCTGCCGCCGTTGATGTTTTCGGAAGATGAAATTGAAGCGCTAGTGCTCGGAGCACGCTGGGTGGCGGCGCGTGCGGATGCTGCGCTTGGAAGTGCGGCACGCGATGCGCTCACCAAGATCTCGGCCGTGCTGCCACCTGCGCTGCGCGACGAGCTCGATGCCTCAGCGCTGCTGATCGGACCCGGCGCACCGATTGTTTCTGGAAATGTCGAGCTCGGAGCAATTCGCCGGGCGATTCGCATGGAGCGCAAGCTTGTCGTCAGCTATCTCGATCAAAAAAATACGCCCACGCAACGCATCATCTGGCCGTTTGCGCTGGCCTTTTTTGAACAGGTGCGCATCGTGGTGGCGTGGTGTGAATTGCGCCAAGGCTTTCGGCATTTCCGTACCGACCGCATCGCAACACTAACCGCATCTGACACGCGTTATCCGCGCCGCCGCCAAGCGCTGCTAAACGAGTGGCGCGCGCTTAATGAAATCACACCGCAATAACCAGAAATTCACTGCTGACAGAATCTGACAGTCACCCTGCTTACGCTACACCGCATCAATCACTCACTGCGGAGATTCAGCATGCTCGATCCCAACTACGTCATTCTTTATGTCGACAACCCAGCCAACAGCGCCGCCTTTTACACGCAGCTACTCGGCCGGGCACCGGTCGTAGCGTCGCCGACCTTCGTGAAGTTCGCGCTGGCGTCAGGGGTGATGCTCGGCTTGTGGTCACGCCACACGGTCGCGCCGGCGGCCAAAGCTTCAGGCGGCAGCGAGCTTGCGTTCGCCGTTGCAGATAGCGACGCCGTTGATGCCATGCATACCGATTGGCGCGAACGCGGATTAAGTATCGCTCAGGCCCCTGTTGAAATGGATTTCGGCATCACCTTCGTCGCGCTCGACCCCGACGGCCATCGCCTGCGGGTACTTGCGCTGACTGCCGCATGAACCAAAATTGGATTGCCGTGGCGGCGGCCGAGCATGTACAACGCGGCCGCGCTGCGGGTTTTATGCAAGTCTGTCACGGCAAAGCGGCGCCGCTGCGCCGCATCACATCGGGCGACCGCGTCGTTTACTACTCACCGACGACTACGTTCGGCGGCAAAGATAAATTACAAGCGTTCACCGCCATCGGCGTCGTCAAAATTGGCGACCCTTACCCATTTGATATGGGCGAGGGCTTTTGCCCGTTTCGCCGTGACGTGGCCTGGCTTGCGGCGCATGAAACGCCGATTTTTCCGCTGCTCGATACGCTCGACTTTTCGACCGGGATAAGCAACTGGGGATACCAATTTCGCTGCGGGTTATTCTCCGTTAGCGAACACGATATGCAAGTGATTGCAGCAGCGATGGGTGCGGTGTTAGAAATACATCGCGCCGAGGGCGGCGCTCCTAGCGAAAGCGCTTTTCACGCAGCGGCCACAAACGTCAAGCACAGCCCCTAAGGAAACGCCGATTAAATCGTTTTTTTCGTCGTGCCCGTGCAGGCGAGCATCCAGAAAATACCTGAAATCACTGGATTCCCGCCTGCGCGGGAATGACGGCAGGCTTACAAATTCGATTTAATCGGCGGTTCCCTGAAGCAATTGCGGATGGGGTTTATGATTCGGCATCGGCGCGTCACGCCGGTACGTCGTAATAACGCCCGAAGCGATTCGCCAGAAATTCACCCAGCGTGAAGGTTTCTTGCGTGACGAAGCCGTGGAATTTATCCGGCTGCGCCAGCACCTGGTCGACCACGGTGCAGATACCCGCTGCTGTCGTGACCTGGATCGCCGACCACAATTTTCCAGCGATGGTGTGCGGGTAGATTTTGCGGACGTAGTTTTCTTCGTACAGCTCGCCTTGCTGGTGACCGGACACGGCAACGTAAATCACCACCACGTCTTGCGTTGTTTTGGGAATGGCGTGTTCCAGCACCCGCTTGAGCGTGGGCCGGTCATCGTTGAGTTTTAATTCGTTCATCAACAACTGGATTTTTTCGCAGTGCCCCGGGTAACGCAGCGTTTTGTAGTTGAGGCGACGCAGCTTGCCCGCATACGTTTCGGCCAGGGTACCTAATCCACCCGAGGTGTTAAATGCTTCGTACACCAGGCCATCGACGGTGATGGTTTCGTAACCTTCCAGCGGCAACACATTTACCAGCTTGCCGTTCTCGATGGCTTCGCAAAAATTACCGTATTCGTTGATCAGTCCGTCGGTCGACCAGGTTAGCGAATATTTCAAGGCATTGTTGGGGTTCACCGGCAACGCGCCGACCCGCATCTTGACAGAATCGAGCGTGTCGAAATGTTGCATCAAATCATTGGCCGCGATGCTGATGAATCCCGGCGCCAAACCACATTGCGGCACGAAGGCGGTGCTCGCACCCGCGCTTAATTCCCTGACCTTGCGAGTGACTTCCACGTCTTCCGTCAAATCGAAGTAATGCACTTTGAATTCGCGCGCAAGTTCCGCCACCAGCGGATTGCAGTAGTAAGGCAACGCGGAAACTATTGCGTGCACCGCGTTGTCAGTTAAGAAGGTATGCAACGCGCTGCGATCTTCGGCATCCAATGCAGCGATGCGCAGATTTTTCAACCCGTGGGTCTGGCGTACGCGGTCAAATTCTTCCGTGCGCCGGTCGCTCAAAATAACTTCGTAATCGCCGCTGTCGCACAACAAACAGGCGATCAATGAACCGATTTTTCCAGATCCCAACACCAGCACGCGATGCATGGCCTATCCTTTAATTGTGATGAAGTGAATGAGTCACCCACAGGGTTGTCGGCACCTGGATAGGGAGTTTTAACGCAACTCCAGATTGAAATCTGTCTGCCGCTACACCAACCGTAATCCGTATCTTGTTACTACATGCAGGAGGGTGCCATGGGCACCGCACATCAGAACTACGCAAAATTACTGACTGAGACATTATTGAGTCAACACCGCGCATTGCAAAAGCACAGTGACACGGACGGGCGGATTTTGGCGCGAAAAAAATCCGGCGAGGTGGCAAGTCTCGATCTTACGCCGTTTGAAACGGTGCCCAAAAATGGCGGCGCGGTGCAATTTTTCAGCGGTGTGCAAACCGTGGCGGAGTTGATCGTTGCCTACCATCAGGCGCGTAAATCCAAGCCGTTTGAAACCGACCTCGCCTCCACACATGTGCATGACTACGCGCGCGCGTTCATGAACCAACTGCTGGCGCAGGCGGAAAAAGCTTACAGCGATGCACAAGCACGCCTGATCGCCGCATGGGTATGCAATCTCGACATTTATGTGGCAGTCAAAGCAGTGGAATCCCTGCTCAACAGCAAGGCAGACATGGCGTTGCTGGAACTCGCTGCAACCCAACGTTGGACCATCCACTTCGATCATCTGGCGATCCGCTGCGGCCACGCCGGACGGCGTGATGCCGAGCGCGTGGTCGAGCTGCTGCGCACCGAGCATGAGTACGCCCCGACGCAAGTCGCAGGTGAAGACTTTTACCAGTTTAGCGACGGGTGGAACGCGTATCCGCTGTACAAAATTCTCGACAATGGTCAGGTGCTGCGCTTGTTCATCGACCAGTCCGACGCACGGCACAGCACGCAAATTATCCGCCACTGGAACCGCGTGTATGGCTACACCGCGCACCACATGGGCTTGCGCGCAACGCTGACTCAAAACGGCGTGCGTCGCGCAGTTACCTTGAGCGAATTGACGGCTGCACTGGCCCAGCGAAATATCGCCGCGCTGACACCCACCGGCGACTACACCGAAGGGTTGTTGTTGCAGGTATTTACCAAACCCGAGCGCAATGCCGATATACCGCCTGACCTCAAGGATGAGCTGCGCGCGCTGGACCCGGAGCTTGAGCGCGCGGTACAAAACGCCAAGCTGCTGGAACTGGTGTCGCGCGACGAAGTTTCGCCTGCGCTCGCGCAACGCTACTTCGCGCTATATGGCTTGCATTACGACGCTGCAAATCCGCTGCATTCGGTACCGGCCTACCAGTATTTTTTACCGGCGCAGGCGGCACACGTGATCAATACTTCGGTGCAAACGAGCTAATTCGATACGCCATGACCCTAGCCCAATCCATTACTTTCGGCGATCTGTCGGTTGCGTTGGTTGAACCGTCGACCACCCAGCAACGCATTATCGTGAATCATCTGCGAACCTTGGGCGTGGTGAACACGATTTGTTACCAAACCAAGGCGGCGGCGCTTGCGGGCATCAACGAAAGCGTGCCGGATTTAATGATCAGCGCCATGCATCTGTCCGACGGCACCGGCACCGAGCTTGCGCAAGCACTACGCAAAGACACACGCACTGCGGATTTGTTGTTCATGCTGGTCTCAAGTGAAACCGCCTATCGCTATCTTGAACCACTGAAACAAGCGGGCGTGGTCGCCATCTTGCCCAAGCCGTTTCAGGCCAGTGATCTGCGCAAAGCGCTCAACACCACCCTGGATTTTTTATTGCCGGAAGAAAGTCAATTCAATGTAGCCGCAGTCGAAGAGATGAATGTGCTGGTGGTGGACGACAGCCTCACAGCCCGGCACCACATCCGCCGTGTGTTGAACAACATGGGCATCGCAAATGTCATTGAAGTCGCCAACGGCCGCGAGGCCATCGAACAGATTCAGAAGAACTTTTTTGATCTGATTGTCACCGACTACAACATGCCCGAAATAGATGGACAACAACTGACCCGCTATGTGCGCGAAGAAAGCGCTCAACAGTCAGTGCCGATCCTGATGGTCACCAGCGTGTTGGACGAAACCCGCCTGGCCCAAGTGCAACAATCCGGCGTCTCGGCGATCTGCGACAAACCATTCGAACCTTCCGGCATAAAGAATTTGATACGCAAAATGTTACTGGTGGACTGACGCACCCAGCCTCGTTACCCATTTCTCGATTGCGGCGCGCGCAGCATCCGGTGCGGCAGTCAGTATCCAGTGGTTACATTTAATCTCAACCACATCGCAATGCGACAAACCTGCGGCGTAAGCGCGATTGAGTTCGACCGCTGCATCACGATTGTGAACGGACAGCAGCATTAGTGCCGGAACCTGAGGAGCAGGTGTTGACAGTGGTTGCAACGCCTGCCGGACGTCTTGCAGATAAGTCGCGGTCGGAAAATATTTCAGGCTTTCCCAGCTCGAAGAATACAACTGCTCCATTTCGGCGTCGCGGCCTTGGGCGAGCAGTGCGCGCGCGTGTTGATCGAGCTGCTCCAGATCCAGCATGGGTAACTCGCGCCGATGCAGACCGACAGCATTGAGCCATCGCGCGACAGGCGCCGCGACGCTGAGCGCCGCGCCCAACGCGCTGCGTGCCAGCGGTTCCAACATCGCCTGCGCCTGCACCGGATCAATTAATATCAAGCCTGTGACCCGTTCTCGATAGCGGTATGCGAAACGCGCGGCAATATTGGCGCCCAAGCTGTGGCCGACCAGTACCGCACGCGGATAACCACACGCGTCGAGCAACGCGCACAGATCGGCACCCCACACGTCCAGATTGATCACGCCACGATGCACCGATGCGGCGTGCCCGCGCAGATCGACACGCAGCGTGTCCCAGCTGGCAGTTAATTCCGAATGCTTGATAAATTCGCTGAAACGGGTGTGATTGCTGGCCACACCATGGATAAACAACAACACACCGCGCGCTTCCGGTGCCCGGTGTTGCCAATAGGCGATATGCGCACCGTCAGCGCGGACCAGCGTCTGCGGGGCATCAAGGAAAGGAATCAACGGCAGTTACTCGATTAAACCCGGGACCTTTTTGACCAAGGCGTTTTTCTCGGCGGTGGCGGCACCCGTCAATGCAAAGCCGCGCATCCAGCCGTTGCGGTCGGTGAAGACTGCACGTACACCGTCGCCGGGCGTTTCAACACTCCACTCGCCCGGCCAGTCGTGCGGCGGCAGCAACACCGACACCGGATAGGCCGGGGTCTTGACAGTAATTGGCATGGCCGGATAAACAACCGGAGTACTGACCCCCGCCAGCGTTTTCGCCAGCGCACGCGCCGCGTTCATGATCGGTTGCACGAAATACAGCGAATGCCCGTCGACTTCGGCGCAGTCACCCAACGCGTACACATCGGCCGCGCTGCTGTTCAGCAGCCGATCAACGACGATACCGCGATTTACCCGCAGCCCGGCGGCTTCAGCGACATGCAAACGCGGACGAAAACCCACGGCGGAGAGCACCAGATCTACATCCAGCTCACGCTGTTCACCGGTCGCGTCGGCTTTTTTCAGCACCAGTTTTAGCTTGTTGCCGTGGTGGTGCACCGCCGCCAGCATCGAGCCCAAGTGCCAGTTCACACCGACCTTGGCCAAAGCATCGCGCAGCAAGGCTTGCCCTATTTCGGGAAGAAAACGCGCCAGCGGCCCGTGACACGGATCAATCACATGCACGGTTTTGTGTGCGCTGCACAGGTCGTTGGCGAATTCACAACCGACCAAACCTGCGCCCATGATCGCGATCTGTTGCGCATCGTTGAGCGCGATGCGAAACCGCCGGTAATCGTCGAGGTCGTTAATGGAAAACAACTTGTCGCCACCGTCACCCGCGACGCTCAAGCGATTCGGCTCGGCGCCCATCGCCAGCACCAAGCGAGAATAAGGCACCGCGCGGGACCGGCCGCGTGCGTCCTGCACGTCAACGCTGTGTCGGTCGGGATGAATCGCGGTGAGCGTGGAGTGGGTGTAGATGTCAGCCTTTAATTGACTTGCCATGTCTTGCGCGGAAAACACCACCAGTTGCTCGGGGGTCTTG
>JANMQQ010000421.1:0-14813 GCA_031370545.1 Gammaproteobacteria bacterium | reverse complement strand
GGGGTGGTTCAGCGGGCTGGGGCGCCCGGGCCCCACGCTACTGCGTCATTATCACTGAACCAGTTTCAACCGGTGGTACGTACTTCAGGATCGTGGAGGTCGAAAAGTTTTTGTTGCTCGATGAGCCGTTCAAATTCGAGCACGGGGAGCGGCACGCTGAAGTAAAAACCCTGCGCCTCATCGCAACGCAGTGATTTTAAGTAATCCAATTGCGCTTTGGTTTCAATGCCTTCGGCGGTGACCTTCATGCGCAAACTACGCGCCAATGCGACGATGGCCGCCGTAATCGCGGCATCGTCCGGGTCGTCGATAATATCGCGTACGAAGGAACGATCTATTTTTATGATGTCGATCGGAAATCGTTTCAGGTAACTGAGCGACGAGTAGCCAATGCCAAAGTCATCTATGGAAATGCGCACGCCGTCATTGTGGAACTCATTCAGGATTCTGGCCGCAGCGTCCATGTTTTCAATCAACAGGCCCTCGGTAATTTCCAGTTCCAAACCACCCGGATTAATACCCGCCGCGTTCCATATCGAGCGAAAATGGTTCACCAAATCTTTTTGCCGGAATTGGCGAACCGACAAATTAACCGAGACACATAAATCGTAACCGGCGTCCTGCCAGCGGCGCGCCTGCTCGCACGCCGTTTTCAGCACCCAGTCGCCGACCGGCATAATCAAGCCGGTTTCCTCGAGTATCGGAATAAATTG
Source organism: Gammaproteobacteria bacterium (assembly GCA_031370545.1). Lineage (GTDB taxonomy): Bacteria > Pseudomonadota > Gammaproteobacteria > SG8-11 > SG8-11 > UBA6921. The sequence continues at coordinate 14,100 of JANMQQ010000421.1, read as the reverse complement.
GGTGGGGGAGATGCTGCCGAGTTCGGGTGAGTGCCAGCGCAGCAAAACTTCCACGCCGCGAATTGCGCCGGTGTTTAAATCCACGCGCGGTTGGTAGTTCAATTCGAATTCATTGCGTTCCAGGGCGTGCCGCAACGCGCTGTCAAGCTTCAGCCGTTCCACGGCGCTGGCGTTCATCTCCGCTTTGAAGTACTGGTAGGAATTGCCGCCCTGGGCTTTGGCGCGGAACATGGCGGTGTCGGCGTCTTTCACTAAATTGTCGATACCTGCGTCGTCAAACGGATAAATGGCAATACCCGCACTGGCGGATACGAATGCTTCCTGGCCTTCGATCAAAAAAGGCTTTTCCAGCGATTGCAGCAGGTTGGTGACGATATTGGTGATTTCATCCACGTGCCGGATGCTGCCTAAAATCACCATGAATTCATCGCCTCCAGGCCGCGCAACGGTGTCGGATTCCCGTAAAATTTCTTGTAGACGTTTGCTGGCGCCTAATAACAACTGGTCGCCTGCATGGTGCCCCAACATGTCATTTACCCGCTTGAAATGGTCGAGATCAAAAAATACTACGCCGACCAATTGGTCTTCGCGTTTGGCGCGGGCGATAGCTTGACCCAGGCGGTCGCGGAACAGCACGCGGTTGGGCAGGCCAGTCAATTCATCGTAGTTCGCCTGATAAACCAGACGCTCCTGCGCCTCCTTGCGTTCGGTGATATCGCGCACCACGGCAATAAATAAACGCCGGTCGGCGATTTGCATCCGCGACAAGGCGATCTCGATGGGGAGCTCCGACTGATCGGCGCCCTTGCCGATCAGCTCGCAGAATTCGTTGCTTTGCAGCGCGTTGTTAAAACATCGGTCGCTATACAAATGATAGGTCGGCAAGGTCGAGGCGGTGATGAGCGTGGTGATGCTGCGTCCGATAATGTCTTGTCCGTGTAACCCGAAGATGCGATTGAAGGTCGGATTGGCAGATTCAATAATGCCGTGCTCGTCGATGGTGATGATGCCGTCGACCACGTTATCCAATACCGCGCGCATGCGCATTTCGTTTTCGCGCAGTGCCGCGTCTCGACTATCCAGTTGGGTTTGATAGTTGTTTAGCGACAGGCGAATTTTTTCGAACTCCGCCACGGCCAGTTTGTGTTTGCGCGGGTCCTGCAGCAGTTTCAGATCGCCGTGCCGCAACGCATCAATGTGATGTGACAGTCGCCGTGAAGGCAGCGCAAATATCTGGATCAGGAAGTACAGCAGCAACAAGGCCATGGCGATGCCGATAACGAGAAAACGGCCCAGTGTTGACACCATCAGACTTTGCAACTGGTTGAAGCCGGTATTCGGCACGTCGCCGACGCGGATATGTTGCAGAATATTCGGCTCGTCGACGCTTTCGCCGTCGCGCAAATCAATCTGCAGGGTGTTCACATCGGCATATTTGAAGCGTTGCATCTCGGCCAGGGCTTTTTTCAAATCGACCTTGATCACAACATAGCCGCCGATTTCGCTGCCTTTTTGCACGAAGTCGACCGGATGGGAATAAACCAGATGCGCTTTGCCGTTCTGCTTAATGAGGCGGATGCGTGTGACCGGCAGGGTAATTTTTTCCGGCATGCTTTTGTCACGCGGTGACGCAAGCGCGACTCCGCGCCGGTCGTACAGCTCCAGGCTGGCGAGATAGTTCGGCACAAAACTGGCGGACGGCACGCGGTATTCGCGCCAATACGCATAGTAGGTTGAGTTGCCCAATTGCTGAATGGTTTCATCCCAGCTGGCAAATTGTTTCGCCAGCGTTGCGCTTTTTTCAAACACATCCAGCAGCGTTTCGCCTACTTCTTCTACTGCCAGGCGCGTGTGGCGTTGCTCGGTTTGCAAACGCAGCGCGTAAATTTCGTCCACTGCAAGCCAGCTAAATCCACCAAACAGCAACACCCCGAGCAGGATGAACAACACGCCATAGGCCGTGATCGAGAACGGGAAGAGATGCGAAAGTTTTTTAAGCGCCATAATTAGTGCACAGATCGCACAGATGCCAATACGCTGTCGAGCAGGTCAAATTCTTGTTCGTTGCTAAAAAAATGATTGGCCCCGGCGATGACTTGCAGTGCCACGCCGTTCTTGCGCAACACCTCGGGCCAGCCATTGCCCATGCGCGAATCGCTGCCGCCGAGGATCACCTGCACCGGGACGTGTGTCTGCAAAATCGCATGTAATACGCGTTGCCTGGTCCACGATGCATAAGACAAAAATGCTTTGGGCGGCGCGACATATTTTTTGCAGTACGACACCTGATACTCCCCGAGCTGGGAGTCGTTTTTCGCGACCAGGGCTTGCGCCTTTTTGATTTGTGCTTGCGCGGTCGCCTCGCCGATTTCGCTTTCCATATCCAGCAGACTTGCCGCAACCAGTTTTTTGATCGCCGGATTTTTGTACTCCAAGATGTACAGCAAACCTTGCAGGCTTCCGAAGCTGTGGCCGACCAGCACGATCTTTTTGTGGCCGTGATTGACCAGCCACTCCACCCAAAGATTGATTTCAGTCAGGTCATCGGCAAGCGAGTGAGTATGGATGGCTTCGCAAGGCAAACCTACCATCCGCAGATTCACGCCGAGGGTTAAATTAGGCGCTAAAACTGTATATCCGCTGTCAGCCAGCGCGTTGGCTAAATTGGAAACGGTGAGAAAATCACGCGTCGATAAAAATCCATGCAATACCAACACCGCCAGTTTACCGGTTTGCCCCGGATGATAATCCGCTGAAGCCCGATGGCCACCGGGAACGGGTATGGTCTCTTCATAGGCGTTTGCGTGACCAGAGAAACAGGCTGCGCAAACACACATCACCAATATCCATACGCATCTGCGTTTAGCAAAAAAGTTTGAATTGGCCATGATTTTCACCAGCACAAAAAAGCGCTTAACGCATTAGCATCCGTAACGGCCGGAGCCCCAAAATATTTAAGAATATTGTTAACGTGAACGTGATCTCCTGACGTGCCTCAAAACGAAACGAATTGCTTGGTTAACACAGTATAGCGGGCTGGTGCGTCTGTACCGGCCGCGTAAGCGCTGCAAAAAGTCTACACCAACGCAATCTCGAGGCAATCGTCACGTGCTGCGCAAAAAACACGCCTTGTTGCTGGATATGAACAGCACCTTCATGTTCGGCGAAGATCGTTTTGGTGATGACGAAGATTTCTCCATTTACTATCGCAAGATCGGCGGAACCTTGCCGCGCGACGACGTTAACCAAATGATTCGCGATGCCTATGAATATCTTGATCACCGTTATCCAGATGAAAAATACCGCCACAACTTTCCATCATTAATCACCGCGCTGCGAAGCGTGATTAAAACTGACCTGCCACAACATGAAATGGTGAAAATTGTCGACACCTTCGCATTTCATGAGCTGGGTACGATTCCTGATGCCTATGCCACTGCATTGCACACCTTGCGAAAGAAATTTGTGTTGGCGGCAGTGATCGACATCTGGGCGCCAAAAGCGGCGTGGCTTGACACATTTGCACGCACGGGCATCATGCCGCTGTTTTCCGCATTGTCGTTTTCCTCCGACCACGGCATGGTGAAGCCGTCACCCACGAACCGTTCGAGCAGGTGCTCGGCACGCTTGGCGTGTTAAAAGCGGACGCAGTTGTGATCGGCGATTCACCGCGCCGCGATCTGGGCGGCGCAATGAACGCAGGTATTGACTGTATTTTGGTAGGAGGTGCGAAGCACCCGAAGGCGATGGCGAGTGTTGTAAATTTATTGGCGCTGTGTGAGATCGGGAACGCGGGCTTCTAGCCCGCAGTAAAGCTACAGCGGCCAGGATGGCCGCGCTCCAAATATATTCTAAAAAGGGAAGTGCAGCGTGCGCCATGCGCGCGACGTTCGCAGCTGGGAAACGATTTCGTGCGCATGGCGCACGCTACGTTACATGCACCCCGCGCAATACGCCGAGTCACTGCGGCGGCAAGCTCAAAACAAAATCAACGAGTGTCGCGATGTCTTCCGGTGCAACGCGCTCACCGTAGGGCGGCATCTGTCTGCCCTCGGTCACTTCGGTCCAGTTGCCGCCGCCACCGCGCGAGACTTTCTCGAATAGTTTCGAGTGTGCATGGGGATCGTTCCGGTAACGTTGCGCGACGTCGCTCCAGCCGGGACCAACCAGCTTGCGCTCGATTTTGTGGCACGCCAGGCAACCACTTTTTTGCGCTAATCCCAGCATGCTCGCAGTACGTGCGTCCACCGGTTTGGGTTTTTCCGCGCTGCTGTCCTCCTCATCATCGTCTGCTTCGTCATCTTTGTTCTTGGCCTGGTCATCCTTTTTACTGGCCAGATTTTTATCGGCATCCGCCGCAGGGGGTGACGCAGGAGTGAGCGAGGAGGGCTCGGTGGCGATGGCCGTCGGTGCAGCAAACGCCAGGGTGAGGAGGAATACAAAAATTGTCGATAGATTAAGCATGAATAATTTCTTCCTGAAAATGGTGCACGTCTTCACAGCTGTATACATTTCTGAAAATCAAGCACGGTAGGTTAATGCGATCGTTATTTCCCCGCAACAACTTCGGCAGACGCGGGTATGCCGCATAAATGCTCCCACCGCTGACCACCCCACCCCGGCAACTGCTCCTGCGTTGCTCTAACTTCCGCCATCCATGGCGGTCGCCTGCGGGGCACTCCTCCTTGAAAATGTGGAGGGGAGGGTCATATCTTGACTCCTTGAGAAAATGAGGAAAGTGCACGCTTTTTCTCCCCTCCTTATTTTCAAGGAGGGGTGGACGCGCAGCGGACGGGGTGGTTGAGTGGGCGTGCCCCAACAGTTCAAGCACCTGATGTTTTCCTCCCGGCAATATAATCAATCCGGCTCCACAATCCCCGCAAAATTCGTACTTCACGCTCATCCAGTTCCGCACGCGCGAACGCGCGGCGGAAGGTTCTCAAAATTCGATTGGGGTTTTGCGGGTCGAGGTACTCGATTTCTGTCAAGGTGCGGCGCATGTGTTGCAGCATGGCTTCGAGTTCTGCGCTATTGGCCAGCTTGCGGGGCTTGACGTCAATACTGGCAGAATTAGAAAACACGCCGTCGAGTTCGTACAGGCACACCGTCACGGCTTGGGCGAGGTTCATCGACGGAAAGCCGTCGTGGGTCGGGATGGTGAGCAGACGTTGACATAAATCCAGTTCGGCGGTGTGCAGGCCGCAGTCTTCGCGGCCGAACACCAGGGCCACGGTTCCGCCTGCGGTTTTTCCGGCCATTTCCACGGCGGCGACGGTGGGCGGCACCAGTTCTTCGCGGAACTTTCCTTCGCGGCGCGTGGTGCCGACAGCGAAGTGGCAATCAGCGAGTGCGGCGGCGAGGGTGTCGAAGCGCGCGGCGTTGTCCAGCAGCGGCAGGGCGGAGAGTGCGCCACGGCGCGCATCGGCTTCGAGTGGATCGACCTGCGGATTCACCAGCCGCAATTGGCTGAAGCCGAAGTTCATCATCACGCGTGCGACGGCGCCGAGATTGAACGCGCCTTGCGATTCAACCAGTACGATACAGAGATTATTCGCAGTCATTCTATTGAGCGGGCTCGATGAAGTTAGAAGTCAACGTGCTTGACTATAAATTTGTTCAGTGGGGTAAACGAAGCATCCCTTCCCCCTGTAAGGGGGAAGGACAGGATGGGGGTGACCGAAAATGCAGTGTGCTTGCACACCCCCATCCCAACCTTCCCCCTTGCAGGGGGAAGGGGCTCCAATCATCCCGCCAGATAATGTTTGAATGAGGCTTAGAATCACAGCGTTAATCTGAAGTCATCGACCAGCGCGCCGGGCAGTTGCGCGCTGCGTGTGGAGCGTTGCATATAGGTTGATGTGTCAAACAGGAATTCGCGTTCGGCGGTGAGGGCCAGCAACTGCGTGCCCAGCATGCGGTAGATGGAATCGTCGAAACGCATCACATTGATCGGTGCAGTGATCACTCCGTCTTGTACCCAGAAACAGGCGAAGCGTGTCATGCCGGTGATGCGGCAGTCGTCCTGGTCGGAGAAGTTGCAGTACCACAGGTTGTTAATGTAAAGACCCGTGCCGAGCGCGGTGAGGATGTCGGCGCGTTGCAGTGTTCCGGCCTGCATGTCCAGCGCCTGCGGTTCTTCGCTGCCGCTGTTCAGCGGCACATCGTACTCTTTCGCGCTGCGCGGGCTCACCAGGCAATCTTGATATTTTCCATTTGCAATCAGTGTGACCGGCGCGTGGGTAACGAAGCCGCCGCGTGTGAAGTTCGGTGCGAGGCCGCGTGCGTGATCTTCCACTAAGCTAACCGCTGTGTGCAGCCGTCGATCTTGTTTGATCATTTTTATCAGCGGCGTGCGCGCACTGCGATGCGCTTTAAGTCCAAACCCGCCCCAGGCGATCACGCTCAGCAATTCTTCCAGAGCAGCGGGCGCAAAGTACGTGCGGTAATGTCCTGGCGTGAGAGTGCGCGCCGGGCGGGCGATGACGTCGAGTTGGGTGCGCGCGTCGTACATTTTGTGCTTGAGAATGCTCGAATCCCACGCGAATCCGGCGTAGTTATTTTTCACCGCTTTGTCGGTCTGGTGGTAACAGCTCCAGTCGAAATTAAATGTCGTGCTCTGGTGCCAATTGCGCTGGCCCAGCGAATTCGCAAACCCTGAATAAATTGCACCGCTGGCCCACAGGCCGACCAGATCCAGGCCGTGCGCCGCCGTGATGATGTCGTCAATGGCTGCGCCGCTGTCGATGGTGGCGGACGCAGCACCGTGTGAGGTGTTGTTGATCTCAGTGGCGTACATCAAATACGGGTCATCGGTGAGCAAGGTAATTTGTGTGCGCAAGGTATCGAGCAAACTGCGCAGGGGCGGCAAATCGTGATCCAAATGCCCCGCGAGCACGCTGGTGCAGGTGGCGTGGCGTTGGCCGCGAATTAGATCGAGATGAAGGTAGCGTTGCGTGACATTTCCGGCCTGGCGCACTTTGTTGTGATTCAAGCGCACGAAGTCGGAATCTTCGCCGTCGAAGCAACACAGCAAGATTTCGTCGCGCGTTAACTGCGTGAAGAGGGCATCGGTGAGCGTGTGGAAATAGTCGCGCATTAGTCTGCCCCGCCAAACACATCCACGTCGCGAAATACGCAGGCCGGTGAGGCGTGTCCAACATGGATCACTTGCTGCGGTTCGCCTTTACCGCAATTGGGCGTACCCAGCACTTCAAACGTGCTGCGGTCGCCGACCTTGACAAGGTTGCGCCAGAAGGTGGCGGACACGCCGCGATAATTCGGGTTGCGCAGCAAACCTTTTAGTTCGCCGTTTTTGATCTCACGCGCCAGTTCACAACCGAATTGAAATTTGTTGCGGCTGTCGTCGATGGACCACGAGCTGTTCGTTTCCATCAACACACCGTGTTCTATGGAAGCGACCAACTCACTAAAGGCGCTGTCACCGGGCTCGACATTTAAATTCGCCATGCGGTCGATGGCCGGGCGGTTCCAGTCGCAGGCGCGTGCGTTGGCGACGCCGGGCATGCCGCTGCGCGCTTGCGACGTGGCGCCGCCCAGCGGGCGTAACAGGACGCCGTCGCGAATCAGATAGGTGCGTACAGCGGCGGTGCCATCGTCGTCGTAGGCGTAGCTGGCGAGCTGTTCGGTGCGCGTCGGGTCAAATGTCACGTTCAGCAACTTCGATCCGTACTCATAGCTGCCGAACATGTCTTGCGTGACAAAGCTGGTACCTGCAAAGTTGCGTTCATCGCCCAAAATCCGGTCGAGTTCCAGCGGGTGCCCGATGCTCTCGTGAATTTGCAGCATCATTTGATCAGGCATCAGCAACACGTCCGTGGCGCCCGTCGGGCAGGGCGGTGCATGCAACAATGCCAGCGCCTGCTCAGCCACCTCACGCGCGTTGTCGGGAAAGCCCAGTACCGCCAGCCGTTCCCAACCGCCTTGGCCCGCGCCGTCGGAGCGGGTGCGACGTTGGGTGTGCGCGCCTTCGTTGGCGACCGCCATCAACCCGGGCATGACATATTCGAAATGTTGTGCGATGTGCCCGCCCGCGCTGGTGACCAATAAGATTTCGGTTACCCGCCGATCCAGCCACGCAGCACGATCAACGATGCGCGCGTCGGTTGCGAGCGCCGCGCAAGCGTCGTGCAGCAGCGCAATTTTATCGGCCAGCAAAATGCTATCCCAGCCTTGTTTTACCGGTGTTTGATAGTGCATCTGCTGCGCAGGGCGCGGCAGATCGTTGGTATCCACCAGCCGATGCTGGGCATTGCGATGCGCCCAATCGCGCGCTTGTTGCAGTGCCGCGCGCAAACCGTCGGGCGTGAGGTCACAGGTCGCGGCATAGCCACTGCCGCCGCCATCAATCACACTGACGAATGCACCGCGATTAATCTGCGTGGACAGCGGCGACAACACACCTTGCCGCACCATCACATGTTCCTCGCGCTCGTCCACCAGCCGCAGTGACCAGAAGTCGACGGCAGGGGCGAGGGAAGTGAAGTTTTCGGCAATGGCGTTGAGCATGAGGGAGGATTTCTTCTTTATGTCACTCGGTTATTGAGGCCACTGTTCGAGTTGTTCAATCCAACTTCGAAACAGCGGGCACTCCCGACGGATCGCGTCGAGTCCGATTTCGAGCACCGCCAATGTGCCCATCAGCGGTTTTTCATAGGCTGGAAGCAAATCAATAATGCGTTTGGATGGGGCAGTGAGGGGCGAGTCGTTTATTTCCTCGGGTGTTGCGAATAGGTCACGGATCGCCTGAAATTTGAGCGACAATTCCGGCCTGCCGATACCTGACCCCAGCCGGACAGTATCACTGAATAACAGTCCCTCGAATTCATGCATCATGACGTAGGGAATGAAATGCTTTTGGTCAAAGTCATTACCCAATTCATTACAAATGTCTGCCAAAAGCGCACTTTCGACCGTCGTCGCTTTTTCAGTAAAAGCACGTTGCGCCGCTTCCTCGCGCCCTGGCCACGCCCTCTCACCGGTCTGGGGCAGTGCATAGAAATCCACCATGGTTGTTGAAAGACAATCTGCATCTTCCTTTAAGTGATTCAAAATATCTTTGCGCACTGCACTCCAGGCGCAGATGCCGCCACGTCGGTCGCGCTGACGTGCATTGCCAACGAGACGGGCGCTAATTTTCGTGTAGCCGTAATTGTAGAGGTGCGGGGCCAGCACTTCGTTCACGAAAGTTTCTTCCGTTTGTCCCTCGACATGGATGAGCAATCGGGACATGGCTTCACTCGACTCCAGGGCGGCCGCCCAACTCATTTTTTTCCCAGAGCTGGCCGAGGCTATAGTCTTGCAGCCACGTTGCTAATTTTGCCGAGTCGAGGCGGGTGAGCTGAGTACCCCCGTCCACTCGATCCGTCACCAATACATCTTCTGGTTGAAAATGGTCGAGCAAGAACGGGGATTGCGTGGAGATAATCACTTGGGTACTGACAGAGGCTTGCTTAATCAGGGATGCCAGCAAAGTAATTGCATAAGGGTGCAGCCCCAACTCTGGTTCATCCACCAGAATCACTGAAGGCCGGTAGTTTTGAGGCTGAAGAAATAGCGTGGCGAGCGCAATGAAACGCAAGGTTCCATCCGAAAGTGCAGATGCATCGAAATAAGCGTCTGACCCTTTATGCCGCCATTCCAGCCGGATTTTATTCGGGTTCAATTTTTGAGGTTCAAGCTGAAAATCATCGAAGAACGGGGCGACTCGCTGCACGGTGCGACGGATGACGTTGTAAGAGATTTCGTGTTTCTCGCGCAAGTAGTAGAGAAACGCCGCCAGATTCGATCCGTCCGGACGTAGATAGCGATTGTCGTTCACATCGGCCGTTTTTTTCATCGGCGAAGTGGAGCTGGTGTCGTGGAAGTGGTAGAGGCGCCAACTGTCGAAGAGGTTGGGCACAATGAAGGAGGTAACAAATGTTGAAGGCTTTAGTGCGCTGATACCTGCTTCTTTGCCGACCCGTGGAACGGCTTTACTACTGTAGGCCTTTGGGTGATCCGTCATATCCCAAAAATAAAGGATTTCAGATTGCGGCACGAGTTCGTCCGCATCGGTCGGCTCAAGCTCAATCTCGTATTCAATTGGGTTGTCTTTGAATGAAATACGGATGTGTAACTTCTTGGTCACCTTCGCCCCGAAGTGCAGCATCTTGTCAGCACCCCCCGCTTTGATCACATAGTCTTGTAGGTGCCCTTCCCGAATAGCGTGTAAAAAGGAAAACACACCGATGAAATTGGATTTTCCCGAGCCGTTCGATCCGATGACTACATTGATTGCACCAAGCTTCAACTTCTCGACGGAAGCGATGCTCTTGAAGCCTTTGATGGTGATGGTGTCGAGTTCAGGCATAGATATTTTCTCGTTAACCGCTGCGAGTTAGTTTAGCAGTCCGATCAGTCGTAGCACACAAACCGTTGGCGAGTGACTCACAGGAAGCGCAGTACTGACAGTGTAATATGCTCACTCCATCGGCCAAAGTGCTTGCTCGGAAAACGGTAGTTCTTGGGCATACATCTTTGTAAAAATACAGTCGCTAATGAAACATCCCGACCTGCTCGACCTGCACCGCATAAATCCACAACGCTATCCGTTCCTGCTGCAAAGTGTGGCGCACGGTACCGCGCAGGCGCGCTATGACATTCTGTTTGCGTTTCCACAGCAGTGTGTGACGTTGAACGCGGGTGAGTCAGCAGATTTTCTCGCGGCGCTGGATCGCGAATGGCGGGCCGCGCGCGTTACCGTAACGAATCACGCAGCACCGTTTCACGGCGGCTGGTTTTTATATCTGGGTTACGAATTGGCAGCGCAGATTGAATCGCGCTTGGCGCATCTGCCGATGCCGTCTGGATTACCGGTCGCGCAAGCCATTCGGGTGCCCGTCGCGATTGTGAAAGATCATCAGCTGCAGAGTGTCGAGTTTATCATCGAGCCTGGTTTTGACCATTTACGTGCGGCGCTGGAACAGGATTGGGCGCAGGCCGAACAGCGCATTCAATCTGAACGCACGCTGGACATCAGTCCGATGCACGAAGACGATCCACTGCAATTTTTGCGTGCGGTGGAGCGGATTAAAAACTACATCGTCGCGGGCGATGTGTTCCAAGTGAATCTGTCACGACGTGGCTGGTGTGACTTGCTCGATGACGTAAGCGATGCGGATTTATACGCGCGCCTGTGTCGCTCTAATCCGGCACCCTTTGCGGCGCTCGCGAAGTTGGGCGCGAGTACGATCATCAGTTCGTCGCCGGAACGTTTGGTGTGCGTACGCAACGGCATCATCGAAACGCGCCCGATTGCAGGCACGCGGCCACGCGGCGCGAGCGCGCGTGAAGACGCTGACAATATTCGCGAGCTCACCGCACACCCGAAAGAACGCGCTGAACACATCATGTTGGTGGATCTGGAGCGCAACGATCTGGGGCGCGTGTGCGTCACCGGTAGTGTGCAGGTAAATGAATTGCTGGGCGTCGAGTCTTATACGCACGTGCATCATCTGGTGTCGAACATTCGCGGCACATTGCGTGCGGACGTGACGCCCGGCGAGTTGATTCGCGCAGTGTTTCCTGGCGGCACGATTACCGGCTGCCCAAAGGTGCGCTGCATGGAAATCATCGCCGAGCTCGAAGGCGCGGCGCGCGGTGCCTATACTGGTGCGGTGGGTTATCTAAATCACGATGGCAGCATGGATTTGAATATTTTAATTCGCACCTTGGTACGCACCGGTACGCGCGTTGAATGGCGCGCGGGCGCAGGCATCGTCGCCGACTCAATTCCCGAAAGGGAGCTGGACGAGACACGTGCGAAGGCGCGCGGATTGCTGCGGGCACTCGCATGATGCTGATCAATGGCGTGGCCACTGCACAACTTGACGCTCGTGATCGCGGTCTACACTATGGTGACGGTGTGTTTACCACACTGCGTGTGCGCGACGGCGAGGCGGCGTTGTGGAGTCAGCATGCCGCGCGCTTAACCTCCGGGTGTCGACATTTAAACATTGCGTTGCCCGATGTACAGCAATTACAAGCTGAAGCGCAGCGTATGTGCGCAGAAACAGCGCGCGGCGTGTTAAAAATAATCATCACACGCGGCGTCGGCGGGCGCGGTTATGCGCCGCCGCGTGACAGCGCGCCAACGCGCATTGTTGCGCTGTATCCGTGGCCGGATTTTCCGGAAAAAAATTGGAGCGAGGGGGTAGCGGTGCGCGTGAGCACGAGGCGACTGGCGCGCAATCCGGCGCTGGCTGGCATCAAACATCTCAATCGTTTGGAGCAGGTGCTGGCGCGTGCCGAATGGGACGATCCCGCCATTGCGGAAGGCTTGATGCTGGATGAAGATAACCACGTCATCGAGGCGACTGCCGCCAATCTATTTATAGTGCGTGATGGCGATGTGCTCACGCCCGCGTTGCAGGAATGTGGGGTCGCCGGTGTGATGCGCGCAGAGATAATGACGCTGGCGAAATCCGTCATTCTGCGCGTGACCGAAGGCGCGCTGAGTCTCGACGACCTGCGTCACGCGGATGAACTGTTCCTCACCAATAGCGTGATAGGAGTGTGGCCGGTGCGCAAGCTTGACACTAGTTTAAAACCGGTGGGACCGGTCACCCGACACATCGTGGCGCTGCTGGCGCAAGGAAGTCCGGCGTATGCGTAAATTTTTATTCAAGCTTCTGGGTGTGCTGGTAATCGCAGCGAGCGGTGGCGGTGCGTGGCTGTGGATGGATTATCAGGCGTTTCGCGATAATCCTCTGGCGATCCCCGGCGATGGTTGGCGTTATGAAGTCATGACCGGCGCCAATCTGCGCGCCATCGGGCGCGATCTGCAAGCGCAGGGCGTGCTGGCACGTCCCGAGTATTTGCGCTGGATGGCGCGCACCGAAGGTTATGCGAATCGCGTGCGCGTCGGCGAATATGAATTTTCGGCACGCACCACGCCGCGCGAATTCCTGGAGAAAATCACGTCCGGAAAAATGGTGCAATACACCCTGACCATCGTGGAAGGGTGGACCTTTCAGCAGTTGCGTGAGGCGGTCGCTGCGCACGACAAGCTAACGCACACGCTGACCGGATTAGCCGATGCCGAAGTCATGGTGCAGTTGGGGTATGCGCAACGCCATCCCGAGGGCCGTTTTTTGCCGGATACCTATGCGTTTCCGAAAGGGACCACCGACGTTGACTTTTTACGGCGCGCCTACGTCAGCATGCGCGACTATCTGGCGCGGGCGTGGTTGGAACGTGCAACCAATCTGCCGCTGGTCTCCACCGACGAAACGCTGACCCTGGCGTCGATTGTCGAAAAGGAAACCGGCGTGCCCCACGAGCGACCCATGATTGCGGGCGTATTTACTCGCCGCCTGCAAAAGGGGATGCGCCTGCAAACCGATCCGACGGTCATTTACGGCTTAGGCGACCGCTATGATGGCAACATTCATCGCCGCGATTTGGAAGCAGAAACGCCGTACAACACCTACCGCATTAGAGGTCTGCCACCCACACCGATAGCGATGCCAGGCAAGGACGCAATCAACGCCGCACTGCATCCCGAAGGCGGCAACGCACTGTACTTTGTCGCGCACGGCGATGGCACGCATGAATTTTCTGACACGATTGAGCAGCACAATCGTGCGGTGATCAAATATCAAATCAAACCGGCGCAGGCCGCGACGCGGAAAGGAAAGTAGCTGCATGTTTATCACTCTTGAAGGCATTGAAGGCGCGGGCAAGTCATCGCATTTGGCCTTTATTCAAGGCGTTTTACAACGCGCCGGAAAAACGGTGCTGCTCACGCGCGAGCCCGGCGGCACCGCGCTGGGTGAAAAAATTCGCGAGCTGTTGTTGGATTATCGCAATGATGCGATGGCGTCGGACACCGAGCTGTTGCTGATGTTTGCTGCACGTGCGCAGCATCTCGCGCAGGTTATTTGTCCAGCATTGGCACGCGGTGACTGGGTATTGTGTGATCGCTTTACCGATGCCACCTACGCCTATCAAGGTGGGGGTCGCGGCATTCCGTCCGTGCGCATTGCAGCGATGGAAAGCTGGGTGCAGGGCGAGCTGCGGCCCGATCTCACCTTACTATTG
>JANMQQ010000406.1:0-5295 GCA_031370545.1 Gammaproteobacteria bacterium | reverse complement strand
GTGTTTTGTTTGTTTGATGTCACTACCAATACTTGCCACTCGTCAGGCCAGTGATAGATGCCGGTCTCTCCTGCGCATCCACCACGCGGCAACACCTCCTGCGAACATCAACCATAACGACGCCGGTTCCGGTATGGCCGTGGCGCCGCGCAATACGGTGTTACCTGTGTCCAATACGGTGAAGCTGCCACCCGCTAAATCGTAGAGATCGAAGGCCTGCGAACCCGGCGCTCCCGTCCCCAGCCAGTTGAACTGCACATTGAATAGATCGGTCAGGCTCGCATGATCGACTTGCGCCAACGCATCGTAGAATCCAGCGTCCGGCAAGAGAGGATCGGGTTGTGCAGCGAGGGTATTCCAACCCGGTGAAGCGGACACGGGTGCGAGATGGTCGTATAAACCCAAACCAAACCAAATGGTAAAACCTTTATCGGTGAGAAAATCGTAATCGCTGACGTAGTAGTTGTACTGCCACAGATCGGCGCCGGGCGTGGTGTTGACCAGATCCAGTGCTTCATATTCGATCACGATGGCGTGGCTTGCCGGTGAACCAAATAAAGCCAGCAAGAATGCAAATAAATGAGTCGAACGAATAAGTGCAGGTGCGCGCATGGACAACCCCCTTTAGTCTTTCCCCAAGCAACTTCCGAGTAACATGCAATCGGTGATTGCGTTCCCGGTGTTGTCATCGTTTTATCGAAGCGCGACGTTGCAAAAAAGAGTAGTCAAAGCGACATTCAATAGCAATATTGATAGATATTAAATTTTTATTACGGACGTGACTCGAACCCATCGATGCTTCAAATGCGGCAGCGGCCGTAGCATTATTTCACCTGCGCAATCATGTGGCGACGGTGCTATTGGAATTGGCCACCCCGGCCCCCCGGCCGCAAGATGGCTCCGGCCAAGACCAGCTTTTAAATGAGCCAACATCATTTTAATGCACAACAATACGATCACTCGCGCATGACATCCGATTCGCCTTATCTATGGATTTTGACTGATCAGACGGGTTTGGGGGATGGTCAAAATAGCCTCATTGTTGCGCACTCCGAGACGCAGCCCTTCAACTCTCCCTCGGTTCTGACCCATGCGAGCCCATAACAAAAATCTGACGGTTCTTTCCGCAGCCGAAAAGCAGGCTTTGTACGCCTTGCCGGATTTCGATGATTTCCAGCGTGCCGAGTATTTTGCCCTGACCGATCAAGAGCTCGCGCGGGTACACCAGCGCAAAGGCATTCCCGAACAGGTGCTGTGCCTGTTGCAGGTGGGCTATTTCAAAGCCAAGCAAGCCTTCTTCAGCTTTTCTCTCGCGGACGTGCCACAAGAAGACATTGACTTCCTGTTGCAACGCTATTTCCCGGGGACCAAGCCATCGCTCGGTCCAATTCGCAAGGCCGAGTATTACGTCCAGCGCAACGACATAATCCAACTGTTCGGCTATCGCTTATGGTCTGATCAATATTTGCCCGTGCTCATGACGAGAGCCGCCCAGCTTGCCCTGCGCGATGTAACGCCCAGTTTCATCCTGACGGAACTGATCGCGTTCTTGCGTACCGAGAAAATCGTTCGGCCCGGCCACACGACGTTACAGGCCGTCATCAGCGATACGCTCGGCACAGAACGTCACCGCTTGGGCAACCTCGTCGAACAATCTCTGGATACGCCGGCTCGATCCGCGCTGGATAAACTGATCGCGCGCAATGAGACCTTGTCCGAATTGGCGGCGATCAAACAAGGCGCCAAACACTTCGGCTACAAAATGATGGTGTTGGAACGCGAAAAGCGGGCCACCCTGCAACCGCTGTATCAGCTGGCAAAAGCACTCCTGCCGAAGCTCGCGATCTCGCAACAGAATTTCCACTATTACGCGAGCCTTGCCACTATTACACGGTCTACGATTTGCGCTGGCTTAAACCGGGGCAAAAGGCGCTCGATCTGCTCAAGAGAATCTCTCCGGTCGCTTGGCAGCACATCCATGAAGGAGCACAGGAAGTGCGACGCCCCCCGAGTAGCCGTAGGAGCCGGGGGTTTTGTCGGAGTCCGCGCGTGAGCGCGGGTGTAGACAAAACACAAGGCACCCGACACGGCGTAGAGTCATTTGTGGCAGTCATGGCGCGCCGCGAAGTGGCGAGTCGTGACGGACGCAGGACGGCTCGGGCCGCCGCAGGCATACCCGCCGCCGAGCGCAGGCGTTTTGGGACTTGGATGTCCCAAAAATGTATACCGAGCACGGCGGCGCAATCGCTTCATAGGCTGAATCTACACCGAAAAATCCATTTCTTTGTCGGTGAACGGGCACTGAAAGCGCAACTGCACCGCATTCAATTGCAGACCGGCGAGGCTCTTGTTGCCGGTGCCGTATTTGGGGTCGCCGATGACGGGATGATTCAGTCCGTCCAGGTGACGGCGAATCTGGTGCAGGCGCCCGGTGTTGATCACAACGCGCAGGATCGACGTGTCGTTCGCGGGATCATGGCTTTCCACCGTGTATTCGGTGTGTGCGTCCTTCCCGTCCAGCGGCGTGTCTATCACGCCCTGCGCAGACGTGAACTGGCCGCGCACCTGCACCCAATAACGTTTGTAAATCGCATTGTTTTGAAACAGCGCCGACAAGCGCGCGGCGGCCGTCTGGCTGTGCGCCACCAGCATCAGGCCGGAGGCTTCGCGATCCAGACGATGCACCAGAAAGACCGGGCGTTGCATTTTAAAATGCAGCTCAACCTGCCGCAGCAATGCGCAGTGGTCGCCTTCCATGGTGCCCTGCGCCAGCACGCCACTCGGCTTGAACCACACGCTGTAGTGGTTTTCATCAGCCACCAACACACTCACCGGCACCTCCTTTGCCAGCACATCCTCGTTGTAATGCAACTCGATTTTTTCACCTGCGTTCAGCGTCGCCGTTGCGCGTCGCAGGCGCTTCATCGGCCCGGTGGGCGGCACCAGCCACACGGCACCTTTGTTCATCGCGTCCTTGATTTTTCCTTTCGAAAAACCCGAGCGCGTGGCGAGCAGCTCGCACGCGGTTGCCGTTTCTGCGGCCGCCACGCTGTGGCTGATGATTCGTGTCGCGCTCATGCTCATTGCAGATCCGGTCTCCCCGTTGTGTGTCGATCATAAATCAATGTTGAGGATTCGCGCCGGGCTTCGGCATGGGCACGACCGCTACCGCCGAACGTAAACAGGGCATCGGTGGCGCTCATTTTCCTTTCACACCGGTCGTCGTTTGGTCCGCAATTCTTGTGAAATCCGGCGCAACATTCAAGCCTTCTTTGTGACGGGCTGGCGATGCAATCTGCGACCCGTCAAGTTCGAATCCGCACCGGATTGGGTGTCTGGTGTAACATCGTGCTCCGCCCTCGTATCGGAGCATGCTCATGTGGAAAAAAATACTCGGTGGCGTCATTGCCTTCGTGATCCTCATCCTCGCGGCGGGTCTGTTACTGCCAAGTAAAACTCAGGTTGAACGCAGCAGCCTGATCCACGCGACGCCCAGCGCCGTGTTCATGTATCTAAACGATTTCCGCAAATTTAATCTTTGGTCGCCGTGGGCCAAGCTTGATCCCAACACTCAATACACGTTCAGCGGCCCCGATCAGGGCGTGGACGCGAAAATGGAATGGCGCAGCGAGCATCGCAATGTCGGGAACGGCCAGCAGCAAATTATCGTCAGCCAACCCGACCGGCGCGTTCAAACTGCGCTGAACTTTGGCGACATGGGCGCCGCATACGCAACTTTTGACCTCGTCGCGACCGGTGCCGACACGCGCGTCACATGGAGCTTCGATCAAGACCACGGCTACAACATTCTGGGCCGTTACTTTGGCTTGATGATGGACAAATTCATCGGCGCGGATTACGAGCAGGGTCTTGTCAATTTAAAATCCATCGTAGAACACACGCCAGCGGCCGTGCCGACAGTTCCCACTGCGCACGTTTCCGCCACACCCACCTCCGCAGCCGCTGCGCCGGTTGCCGCAAATGCTGCCGGGCTCGATCTGGCGCGTAAAAGCGGCTGCCTGGCCTGCCATAGCATCGACAAAAAAGTAGTCGGGCCGGCGTGGAAGGACGTCGCCGCGCGTTACAAAAATAATGCGCAGGCCAAATCGCTCCTGGTTAATAAAGTCAAGACCGGCGGCAAAGGCAACTGGACCGACGTCACCGGTGGCGCTGCCATGCCGCCTTACTCACCGCGCGTGAGCGACGCGGACATCACGGCGCTGGTCGAGTTCGTGCTGGCGCTGTGAGGCGCTGGCTCATATCGAGTTGCTGCGCTGCGCTGCTGTGCTGCGGGACCCCGACGGCCTACAGCGCGGACGCGCCGTCCGATTCGGTCATTGGCCGCACGCGACCGGCATTTGATCTGCCGGATCTGCACGACAATAGCGTTTCCATTTCACGCTGGAACGGGCGTGTGATTGTGTTGAATTTTTGGGCCACCTGGTGCGGCCCCTGCCGCAAGGAAATTCCGTTACTCAATACGCTGCAAAAAGCCTATGCCGCACGCGGGGTGCAAATTGTCGGCGTGGCGATTGACAACTTGGCGGCGATCAAGCAATTCATGCGCAGCGTGCCGATCAACTACCCGGTGCTGGTCGGTGATCAGAACGCCATCGAAATAATTGAAGCCTACGGTGATCGCGCCGGTGCGCTTCCCTACACGGTATTTGTAGACAAAAAAGGCATCATCGTTAACGCCGCCAGCGGGGCGTTAACGGAGGATTACGCACGCAAAACCATTGAAGGATTGTTGTCGAACAAGTGATCCAACCCGAGTAGCGTGCGTCATGCGCACGATGCCGTTCCCAGCTGCGAACGTCGTGCGCTTGGCGCACGCTACATGTCCCTCAACCACTGCGTGACATAAAACACCCGCAATCCCTCGGATGATCGCGACGGCCCGGTCACGAGCGCAGCAAACAGACCACGCTGTGCATCAACACCTGACAAAGCTGCGGCCGCATCCGCCATGACCGACACACAGTGTTCCGGCACACGTGCACGCTTCTGCTTGGGCGCATACACCAGCGCGTAGCGCGGCTTGCGGGTATCCGACTCATCGAACGGGACCTGGACTGGCATGCGTAATACCCTCCACTTCAAACTCAACGCTTAACAAAAAATCTCGATTTTTACGCTGTAAAGCAACTCGACGAGTCTATTCCAGTGCAAGGATGAGCCTGAGCGGTGGGTAGAAGAGCCTGCTTCAGGCGGCCTGTTGTTCATGGATTATTTGAAAGAGTAATTGTTTCGCCTGCTGGAGTGCAGCGGCGGCGTCATTGTCGCTCAAATGAT
>JANMQQ010000398.1:0-29357 GCA_031370545.1 Gammaproteobacteria bacterium | reverse complement strand
TGTTGCTGCGCCTCGCGCTCACACCAGGCGCGCGCAAAAAAGCCGCGCTGGTCTTCGGCACGCTCAAGGTCGACCAAATAGCTGCCGGGTAAGCTCGTGGGCGTGAAACGCATATCCTAGATACCGCAGTTGAACGGCCTGTAGCGGGCCTCACCTTCCGGGGGAGGCATGTACCGACAAAAAATATCAAGACCTGTACGCATTTGCTTATGCCTTGCAGCGGTCAACTGCCGCTTCTAGGATTAATACTTCCAAAACAACTCGGCATCGAGCTGCCCGGTGCTGATCAGAAATTGCAGCTGTTTCAAGCGCGTGAAAGCGCGGAACTCGAAGATCTCCGCAGGCATGGCGATGCGCTTGAACAGATCGTGCAATTGCTGTGCGCCCGCGTTTGCATCCCAATCGCATTTGAAGCCCGGCAACTGCGTGCGGATTTTCTTGCACGACACCCGGTAGCTGCGGTTGTCGCCGCCGCCGGGACCGAACGTGACTTCGCAACCCGGAAAAACTTTCCCGACGATTTCGGCAATTTCGCGCACGCGGTAATTGTCCTGGTCGTGCCCGACGTTGAAAATTTCTTTGTGCACTGCCTCGCGCGGCGCTTCGACCGCACAGGCGATGGCTTTGCAAATGTCGGCAACGTGCACCAGGGGTCGCCACGGGGTACCGTCGCTGGTCATCACGATGCGCTGGGTGGTCCAGGCGATAGCCGACAAATTGTTGAGCACAATGTCGAACCGCATGCGCGGCGAGGCGCCGTAGGCGGTGGCGTTGCGCAAAAATACCGGGGAAAAATTTGCGTCGGCCAATGCCCCGACGTCTTTTTCCACTTGCACCTTGCAATTCGCGTAGGCGGTTTGCGGATTGACCGGCGCGGTTTCGGTAAGAAAATCATCCGAGCCCACACCGTACACACTGCACGACGACGTATAGACAAAACGCGACACGCCGACTTTTTTTGCAGCGGTCGCCAGCGCGACCGAGCCGCGATGATTTATCTTGAAAGTGTTCTCGGGATTATTCTGCCCCAGCGGATCATTGGACAATTCCGCCAGATGCACCACCGCGTCGCAGCCCCGCAGATCTTCATCGGTGATGTGCCGCAAATCTTTGTTGATCAGGCGCGGGAAGGTGTTAAATGCCTTGCTGTCGCTGTACAGCCAGCCGTCGCGGTAATAGCCAGTGTCAAGCCCGACCACCTCGTGCCCACGCCGCATCAGCATGGGGGCCAGCAGCACGCCAATATAGCCTTCAACACCGGTTACGAAAATTTTCATCGTGGTCTCGCCATATGGATTATTTGAGATTCAGCTACTCGAACACCTGGATTTCCGGAATGGGTACCACGAACTTTCCGCCCCATTCACGGATGTAACTCATTTGCTTGCTGATCTCGTCTTTGAGATTCCACGGCAGCAGAAACAAATAATCGGGGCGGGTTTCGCGAATGCGGTCCGGGTGATAAATCGGAATGTGCGTGCCGGGCGTATAGCGCCCGTATTTATGCGGGCTGCGATCCACCGTGTAGTCGAGAAAGTCCTGGCGGATACCGCAGTAATTCAGCAAGGTGTTGCCCTTGCCGGGCGCGCCGTAGCCGACGACGGATTTGCCGTGCCGCTTGGCGTCGATTAAAAAACTCAGGATCTTGCGTTTGGTTTCTTTCACTTGTTCGGCAAACGCACGGTAGCACTCGAGGGTGCGGAAGCCTGCGCGGATTTCCATTTCGCGCATGCCGGTGACGCGCTGAGTTATCGCTTTGGAAGAGTCGCTCGCATGGCGTGCAAAAATCCGGATCGAACCACCGTGGGTCGCGAGCTCTTCGACATCAAATAAAGTCAAGCCATGGCGCGCAAACACCTGCTCTACGGTGTGAAAAGACAAATAGGAAAAATGTTCGTGGTAAATGGTGTCGAACTGATTTTGGTCCATCAGGCGATACAGGTGCGGAAACTCCATGGTGATGATGCCATCGGGCTTCAACAACACCTGCATGCCTGAAACGAAATCGTTGAGTTTGGGCACGTGTGCGAGCACGTTGTTGCCCAGCAACAAATCCGCCTGCCCGTGTTCCTCGGCAAGCGTGCGTGCAGTTTGTTCACCGAAAAAACGCACCGTGGTCGGAATACCTTTCTGCGTCGCCACTTTCGCCACATTCGCAGCGGGTTCGATGCCGAGCACCGGAATTCCGCGCGCGACGAAATGCTGCAACAGATAGCCGTCGTTGCTCGCGATCTCCATCACCTTGCTGTGCGGGCCGAGACGGAAGCGCGCGGTGATCATGTCGGTATAATTTTTTGCGTGTTGCACCCAGCTGTCGGAGAACGACGAGAAATACGCGTAATCGCTGAAAATCTCCTGCGGCGACACGTACTCGTCGAGCTGCACCAGGAAGCAGTTGTGGCACACGAATACCCGGAGCGGATAAAACGGCTCCATGTGATTCAATTGGCCCGGTTCAATGTGGGTTTGGCACAATGGCGACATGCCCAAATTGACAAAGGTATGTTCCAGCGGTGTGGCGCAAAACCGACACTGCGCCGTAAAGGCTTCGGCCACTCGGCTCGGGTGGGTCGCTGTGACGTCGCTCATGCCATCTTCATCCGGAGTCAAATATAAAGTACAAAAAGGGTCTAGCGGCTCTTAGGCGCGCAGCAAATTTCTATAATTGTTACAGCAGTTAAACGCTTTTACTGTTCGTTAACACACCGTCCGCAACGTCACGAGACCGCAGCAATGGCCGATAACTTCGTCATGGTACTGAGCACCTGTCCCACGCTAGCAAGCGCCGAACGCATTGCGCGCAGTGTCGTGGCAGCGCGCCTTGCAGCGTGCGTAAATGTGCTCCCAGGGTTACGCTCTTACTATGAATGGAAGGGGCAAATCGAAGTCAGCGATGAAGTGCTGCTGGTCATTAAATCGCGCATGGAACTATTTGAAGCGCTGCAAAACGCGATTACATCACAACATCCTTATGAACTTCCGGAAGTGATCGCGGTCCCTATCAGCACCGGATCTCCTCCCTACCTCGCTTGGCTGGCTGCAACTATGAGAACTCGTCAATGATTCGAAATTTTCTGGCCTGTGCAGTGATGGGTCTGTATGTCACCCATGCGTTTGCACTCACCACACTCAACGACAACGACGAACCTCTGCCACCTGAACAGGCGTTCGTGCTGACAGCCTCCGCGCCCAACGCCAATACGCTGCGCGCCAGCTTTGCAATCACCGACGGGTATTACCTGTACCGCGAGAAATTCAAATTCACTTCCGACAGCAGCGGTGCCACGCTCGGCAGCCCGAATTTTCCCAAAGGTAAAGTCAAGACCGATGAATTTTTCGGCAGTGTTGAAACTTACCGTAACAAGGCGGTGATCGACATTCCCATCGACCGCAAAAATTTTAGCGGCGACTCGTTGCAGTTCACCGCTGTCTATCAAGGCTGCGCCGACATCGGTGTGTGTTATCCGCCGCAAACGCAGAAAGTGTCGCTCAAGTTGGCGGCGGCGCCGGTTGCGATTGAAGCGCCCGCCACCGCACCACTCAAAAGTGGCGGGAGCGCATTTTCGGCGCTGAAGAAATTCGGCTCAAGCCTGGGGTTAGGAAAAAGCGACGACCCGTTTCTGGAAGTCGATCAGGCGTTTGCCTATTCGCCGGACATGCTTGACGGCAACACGCTGGTGGCACGCTGGAAAATTGCCGAGGGTTATTACCTTTACCGGGAGAAATTCAGTTTTGAAATTCGCGACGCCAATGGAATCTCGCTCGGTGCGGTGACCTACCCGAAAGGTCAAATGAAGAACGATGAAAATTTCGGCAACATGGAAATTTTTCACGAGGGTGTTGAAGTCAGGCTCCCGCTCGTACGTAGCAACCTGAGCCCCGCCAACATCACCTTGGTCGCAAAATATCAAGGCTGCGCGGAGGCGGGATTCTGCTATCCGCCGCAAGAACGCGCACTGCCGATCTCGCTCCCGGCGGGCGTGGCGATGGCGGGCACGGCTTCGGTGAGTTCAAACAGCGGAGCGGCGCCCATCGTCTCGGAGCAAGATCAAATCGCTGCGACGCTGGCGGGTGACAACACCTTGCTGGTGTTGCTGAGCTTTTTTGGTTTCGGCTTGTTGCTCGCCTTCACGCCCTGCGTATTTCCGATGATCCCGATTCTGTCGAGCATCATTGTCGGGCAAGGCGAAGGACTCACCACGCGCCGCGCATTTACCTTGTCCCTGGTGTACGTGTTGGCGATGGGCGCCGCCTACACCGGCGCAGGCGTGATCGCCGGTTTGTTCGGCAGCAACGTGCAAGCCATGTTTCAAAATCCCTGGGTATTGGGCTCGTTCGCGGCGGTGTTTCTGCTGCTGTCGTTGTCGATGTTTGGCTTCTACGAGTTACAAATGCCAAGTTTCTTACAGAGCAAATTCACCGAATTGAGCAATAAGCAGAAAGGCGGCACGCTCACTGGCGTCGCCATCATGGGATTTTTATCCGCCCTCATCGTCGGCCCCTGTGTGGCCGCGCCATTGGCCGGTGCCTTGATTTACATCGGGCAAACCGGCGATGCGGTGTTGGGCGGCGCGGCGCTGTTTGCGTTAAGCATGGGCATGGGCGCACCGCTGCTGGCCATCGGCACTTCCGCCGGGAAAATCCTGCCGCGCGCCGGCAGTTGGATGGATACCATTAAAGCGGTATTCGGTGTGCTGATGATTGCGGTCGCGATCTGGATGCTCGAACGCATTATTCCAGCGCAAGTCAGCATGTTCCTGTGGGCGGCGTTGCTGATCGTCGCGGCGATTTATCTGGGCGCATTCGAGCCTTACGGCGTCGATGCCAACGGCTGGCGCAAGTTATGGAAGGGTCTGGGCTTGGTGATGTTCACCTACGGCGTGTTGTTGGTGATCGGCTCGGCCAGCGGCGCGCGCGATGTATTGCAGCCGCTGCACATGTTGGCGGCGAGCTCTTCCGGCAAGGGCGGCGCTACACTTGCCGCAGCGGAATCCAGCCACCTTAAATTCACACGCATCAAAGGCAATGTCGAGCTGGACCGCGAAGTCGCCGCTGCCAAGGCGCAGAACAAAACCGTGATGGTGGATTTCTACGCCGACTGGTGTATCTCATGCAAAGAGATGGAGAAGTTCACCTTCTCCAATCCTAAAGTCCAGCAAGCGCTCGCGAACAGCGTGTTGCTGCAAGCCGATGTCACCGCCAACGACGATGCCGACAAAGCGCTGCTCAAACGCTTCGGCTTGATTGGCCCACCCTCGATATTATTTTTTAGCATCGACGGACAAGAACGCCGCGCCTATCGTCTGGTTGGATTCGTCAAACCAAAGGAATTTCGCGCCCACGTTGATCAGGCGTTCAGTTCTTAAAAAATCACGCGTTCAACAAGATTGAAGTAGCGCGCGCCATGCGCACGACGTTTGCCCACGGGATAAGGCATCGTGCGCATGGCGGCACGCTACATTTCACCGCCACCCCGCGCACCATTCGTCCACAGCATCCACATTTGGAACGTTTCAGTTTTATTGATGCGCTCACTGTATTATTCTTCGGCGACGTAAACCGTAGGGCGGCTGGACCGCCCATACCACTCGGGGGAGGGGTTATGCAGCGACAATTAAAAATGGTCGCAGGACTGTTGGTGTTCATCGGCGGCGTGATCGGCGGTAACGCCTTGTACAAATGGTTGAGCGATCACTCTGAGGGTAATGTGGTCGCGCAGGAAATGGTGTCCAAACACCGACCGGATTTTTCGCTGCCCGATCTGGCCGGGAAAACCCGCGTAATGTCTGAGTGGGACGGCAAAGTCACGGTGGTGAATTTTTGGGCCACCTGGTGCCCGCCGTGCAAACGGGAGCTGCCAGCATTTATCGAATTGCAGCGGCTCTACGGCGAGCAAGGCGTGCAATTCGTCGGCATCGCCATCGACAACAAAGAGCAAGTGATCGCCTACAGCGACAACATGGGTATCACCTACCCCACCTTGCTTGGTGAAGTGGATGCGGTGGCGGTTTCACGCTTGTTCGGCAACCGCCTGGATGCCCTGCCCTACACGGTCATCATCAATCGCAAAGGCGACATCACCTTGGTGCAACGGGGTGAACTCACGCGCGAGGTGGCCGAACAGACCATTAAGTCATTGCTTTAGTGTAGTGCTTCGTAAATAACGGAACATAAAACGGCGTCTTTTGCCGCAGGACTGCGTTGCAACTCCTCGCCATAGCTACAGCTATGTCTCGTCGTTGCGCCTTGTCCTGCACCAAAATCCATCCGTTTTATCAGCTCCGTTATTTACGAAGCACTACACCAGCTGCGAGTGAATTTGCGACCATTTGTTTCGATCTTCAGCGAACCACACGCTTTCTAGACAAGACCGCCATGCTTGTAGATAATGAGCCCCCGCTACCAACATGGCTCATGCTGGCTCATGGCATCACTGCTGATATTGCACGGTCCCAATCTCAACTTGCTCGGCACGCGCGAACCGAGCATTTATGGCCACACTACACTCGCTGCGATTAATCAAAAGCTGGAAACACTGGCGAGTGCGGCCGGGCACCAGGCGCTGTGTTTGCAGAGTAATGCTGAACACGAATTGATTAATCGAGTGCAGCAGGCACAACAAGAGAATGTTGTATTTATCATCATTAACCCGGCCGGGTTGACCCACACCAGCGTAGCGCTGCGCGATGCGTTGGCGGCGACAAAAATTCCGTTTATCGAAGTTCATCTGTCCAATATTTTCAGCCGTGAAGAATTTCGTCGGCACTCCTATTTTTCTGATCTTGCCGTTGGTGTTATCTCCGGGCTGGGCGCGCAGGGCTACGAACTCGCATTGGCCGCAGCGTTGCAACGCCTGGCAAACCCATCGAACTAAACAGAACTGATTCAGGATTAATACCTCATGGATATACGTAAAGTAAAAAAGCTGATTGAGCTGGTCGAAGAGTCAGGTATTGCCGAACTGGAAATTCATGAAGGCGAAGAATCGGTACGCATCAACCGCTACAGCCAAAGCGCGCCGGTGGTGATGAGCAGCTCAATGCCGATGTCCGCACCGCAATATACGTCGGCCATCGAGACTAAAGCGCTCGAAGCCAAAGCGGCACCGGCGGAAGAAACCGGCCACATCGTCAAGTCACCGATGGTCGGCACCTATTACCGTTCGCCGTCGCCGGGTTCCAAAGCATTTGTCGAGGTTGGCAGTGTTGTGAAACAGGGTGACACGCTGTGCATCATCGAAGCGATGAAACTGCTGAACCAGATCGAAGCGGATCGCGCGGGCACCGTGAAAAAAATCCTGGTAGAAAATGGACAGCCGGTGGAATACGGCCAGCCCCTGTTTGTACTCGAATGATATCGCCTCACCCGGACGCCCTAACCCATGTTTGAAAAAATTGTCATCGCCAATCGCGGAGAAATTGCGCTGCGTATTTTACGCGCCTGCCGCGAGCTGGGCATCAAAACCGTCGCGATTCACTCCACTGCGGATCGTAATCTCAAACACGTGCGTCTGGCCGACGAATCAGTGTGCATCGGCCCGCCGCCGTCAGCGGAAAGTTATCTGAATATCCCGGCGGTGGTGAGCGCAGCCGAAGTCACCGACGCGCAGGCGATTCACCCCGGCTACGGCTTTTTGTCGGAGAACGCAGACTTTGCCGAACGCGTTGAGCAGAGCGGTTTTGTATTCATCGGCCCGCGCGCCGAAACCATCCGCATCATGGGCGACAAGGTGTCGGCGATCAAAACCATGAAGGCGGCGGGCGTGCCGTGCGTGCCGGGCTCGGACGGACCACTGGGTGATATTGACGATGAAAATTTACGCATCGCAAAAGAAATCGGCTATCCGATCATCATCAAGGCCTCCGGCGGCGGCGGTGGACGCGGCATGCGTGCGGTGCACAGCGAAGCGACGCTGTTGAGCTCGATCTCGCTGACCCGTGCCGAAGCGCAAGGCGCGTTCGGCAATCCTGCGGTGTACATGGAAAAGTTTCTGGAGAATCCGCGCCATATTGAAATCCAGATATTGGCGGACCAGCACGGCAATGCGATTTATCTGGGCGAACGCGATTGCTCGCTGCAACGCCGCCACCAAAAAGTGGTTGAGGAATCGCCCGCCCCCGGCATCACTGAAGAGGTGCGTAGCGCCATCGGCAAACGTTGCGTCGACGCCTGCCTGGCAGTCGGATATTTGGGCGCGGGTACGTTTGAGTTTTTGTACGAAGACGGGAATTTTTACTTCATTGAAATGAACACCCGCGTGCAAGTCGAGCATCCCGTCACCGAAATGGTAACGGGTGTTGACATTGTGAAAGAGCAAATCCGCATTGCTGCCGGTGAGCCGATGACGTTTAGACAAAAAGACATCGTGCTGCGTGGTCACTCTATCGAGTGCCGCCTGAATGCCGAGAACGCGCGTACCTTCATGCCCTGTGCGGGCACCATTCATCAATTTCATGCGCCGGGCGGTCCGGGCGTACGGGTGGATTCACACATCTACAACGGTTATGTGGTGCCGCCGTATTACGACTCGATGATCGGCAAGCTGATCGTTCACGCCGAAAACCGCGCCGCCGCCTGTGCGCGCATGGCGAGCGTACTCAGTGAAGTCGTCATCGAAGGCATCGACACCAATATTCCGCTGCACCAGGATATTTTCCGGGACGCTGGATTTCTCGCCGGGGGCGTGAATATTCATTATCTGGAAAAGAAACTGTCGCTGCACAAAGCACCCAAATAACGTCGGCTCCTCCGTATGCCGTGGCTCGAATTAAAAATAGACACCGACGCACAATATGCACAGTCTATCGAGGACTCTCTGAGCGCAGCGGGTGCACTTAGCGTCACGTTAAGCGACAGTCACGACGAACCCCTTTACGAACCGGCACTCGGTACCACGCCATTGTGGCGCGCCACGCGGGTCACCGGATTATTCGAGGTCGGCATGGATTGCCCCGCAGTACTCGCACAACTCACGCAACGATTTGGACCGACGGTTATTCTAAAGTCACGCCTTGACACCTTGGCTGACCAGCCGTGGGAACGTGCCTGGATGGAACACTTCGCGCCGATGCGGTTTGGACAACGCGTATGGATCTGTCCCAGTTGGTGCGCTCCGCCTGACCCGACTGCGGTCAACATTTTCATGGACCCGGGCCTGGCATTTGGCACCGGCACGCACCCGACCACCGCGCTGTGCCTGGAATGGCTCGACGCCCATCCGCCGGTTGAACTCACTGTGATCGACTACGGTTGCGGCTCGGGCATTTTGGCAGTTGCCGCTGCGTTGCTGGGTGCGCGCCGCGTCATCGCGGTGGATCATGACCCGCAAGCTTTGCTAGCTACGCGCGAAAATGCGCAACGCAACGGCGTTGCGGAACGCGTTGAACCTTATCTGCCCAAGGATGTGCCGATGCTGGTTGCCGATGCGCTGATTGCAAATATTCTGGCCAATCCGCTGCGTGAACTCGCAGCACATTTCGCACACTTGGTGAAATGCGGCGGCACGCTTACGCTGTCGGGAATTCTTGCCGAGCAAGCGGATGATGTTGCGGCGGCCTACCATGACGCGTTCCGCATCTACCCTGCCGTCATGCAACACGGCTGGATACGTCTGGACGGCGCACGCCAATGTTAATGGTTTTTAGGTTAAACTCCGCTCGCGAACAGCTCATGTTCGTCCCGGCTCGGTCGAACTAGTCCTGCATGTACACGCGCTGCCCGCACTGCCAAACTTATTTCAAGATTTCCGCCGAGCAACTTAAAAAAGCGGGCGGAAAAGTGCGCTGCGGACAATGCACCAAAGTTTTTAACTCGTTGGGAAATTTGCTCGAGGATTTACCGGTCGCGTTGTCTGATCGAAACAAAGCGGTGCCGCAACGCCCGGCCACCACGGCGCCCGCTACTGCCGCACGCGTTCCGTCGCCACCACCCGCGCCAGCGGCGAAAGCCACGGCGATGCCACCCCCGAAGGCGGCAACACCCAAGCCGCTGCCGCCGAAACCGGCAGCACCGATTATTCCTCCGCGTCCTGCACCGAAGCCAACGCCTGCTCCGCCGGTTGCAGCACCCAAGATCGCCGCGAACCCGGTTGCTAAAAAAAATGACACGCTGGTTTTTCATGTCGATGAGACCAAGCCATCGGCTGCGGCCAGCGATGATCGCGACACGCTCCATCTTACCGATGAAGATAAAATTGAAAACGTTCCGGCCGGATCGTTCTCGTCGATGCGTGACCTGGTGCTGTACCCCGGTCCACGCGTCGAAGCGCCACCCGCGCTATTTGGAAATGCGTTCTGGGGTACCGGGGTCGCAGTATTGCTGATGATATTTATTCTTCAGTACAGCTATTCGATGCGTGACGACCTGGCACGTTATCCGGAACTACGGCCGTGGGTGCAGAAATTATGTGAAGTCGCACAATGCGATGTTCCGATGCAGCAGAACGTCGACTTGATCAAGCTGACGCACCGTGACATCACCATCCATCCGCGCGTCAAAGGCGCGTTGTTGATCAACGCGGTATTCGTGAACAACGCGAATTTCACGCAGCCGTTCCCGCTGATGCAAATCACGTTGTCGGATATCAACGGGCGCGTCATCGCCAAACGCCGCTTCCAGCCGGTCGAGTACCTGGATGCCGATGTGAATATCCGCCGGGGTATGACACCCACCAACCCGGTGCAGATCGTGCTCGAAATTGCCGACCCCGGCAAAGACGCGGTCAACTTTGAATTCAATTTCTTCTATCAAACTTCGTAAGTTACGAATTTTTATCTAGCAAATTTTTTCGCAGCTTCAATGCAAAAAAAGTCATGCGCGTGGACTTTATCCGTCACGGATGACGGAGTATCATCTCCCGCTCTTCGCTACTCCTGACAGAAAAACCAGCATGCGTATCGGGACTCATCAACTCGCCAATCGCGTCATTCTTGCTCCGATGGCAGGCGTGACCGACCGTCCGTTTCGCCAGTTGTGCAAGGCGATGGGCGCAGGCTTGGTGGTATCGGAAATGGTGTCCTGCAACGCGTTGTTGTGGGGCAGCGAAAAAACCCAACGACGTATCGACCACAGCGGTGAAACCGAGCCGCGTTCGGTGCAAATCGTCGGCGCCGATCCGCGTCAGATGGCCGGGGCCGCGCGCTACAACGTGGAACACGGCGCCGATATCGTCGACATCAACATGGGCTGTCCGGCCAAAAAAGTTTGCAACGTGGCGGCCGGTTCTGCGCTGATGAAAAACGAATCCCTGGTGGCGCAAATTTTAAGCGCGGTGGTCAATGCGGTGGCGGTCCCAGTGACCTTGAAAATTCGCACTGGCTGGGATGTCGACAATCGCAACGGCGCGCGCATCGCGCGTGTCGCACAAGATTGCGGCATCCAGGCACTTGCAGTACACGGCCGCACGCGCGCCTGTGGATTTGCTGAAGGCACCGCTGAGTACGACACCATCGCGGCCATCAAAGCCACGGTGTCAATCCCGGTGATCGCCAACGGTGACATCCGCACCCCCGCGCAGGCCAAGCAGGTGCTGGACTACACCGGCGCCGACGCCGTGATGATCGGGCGCGCCGCCCAAGGCCGACCCTGGATTTTCCGCGAAATTGCACACTATCTCGCGACCGGCGAGACCCTTCCCGAACCCAGCCCGCTCGTGGTACGCGACATTTTGCTGGGGCATTTACATAACTTGTATGCGCTGTACGGCGACTTTGGCGGTGTACGCGTCGCACGCAAACACATCGCGTGGTACAGCAAAGGACATCCGCAGGGCGCTGCGTTCCGCCAACTCATCAATCACGTTGAAACTCCCGAACTACAACTCGCCTTCACTCACGAGTTTTTTGACCAGCTAATACACGATAAGGAGTTGGCTGCATGAGTAGTGCTTCGCCCAAAAAAATTGCCAAGCTCAGCGACCATGGTGCGCACTCGACCCACGCCAGCAATCCGCTGCACGCTTGCATCAATACATTGCTCACCAGTTATTTTTCCGATCTCGACGGACACCCACCCGGCAATTTATTTGACCTGGTCATGGATGAAGTGGAACGCCCGCTGCTCGAAACCGTGTTGCATCACACGCGCGGCAATCAGAGCAAAGCGGCCGAAGTTCTCGGACTCAATCGCGGCACCTTGCGAAAAAAATTACGCAAATACGGCCTGGATTAATCATTCTCAGTTGCATTCAAAGGAATACGGCGTTGTCGGCCCTTGCCGTACTACTGTACTGTCTGCAGTCCTCCGCCTTGTCTTCCTTTGAATGCAACTGAGAATCACTTTTTTGAAGAGGCAGTACCCATGACGGCACCGATTCGACGCGCCTTGCTGAGCGTTTCCGATAAAACCGGCATCGTCGAGTTTGCGCGCGCGCTCCACGGGTTGGGCGTGGAGCTGTTGTCCACCGGTGGCACCGCGAAATTACTTGGCGAGAATCAAATTCCGGTCAAGGAAGTTTCCGACTACACCGGTTTCCCGGAAATGATGGACGGTCGTGTCAAGACCCTGCACCCTAAAATCCACGGCGGCTTGTTAGGTCGACGCGGCATTGACGACGCGGTGATGCGCGAGCACAACATCGCGCCGATTGATCTGGTCGTGGTAAATCTTTACCCGTTTGAAAAAACCGTGGCCAATCCGAACTGCGACTTGGCCACCGCGATTGAAAATATCGACATCGGTGGTCCGACCATGTTGCGCGCGGCTGCAAAAAATCACGCGGCCGTGACGGTGGTTGTCGATGCGCAAGACTACGCGACGGTGCTCGCTGAAATGCGCGCTCAATCGGGTGCGGTCAGCGACAGCACACGTTTTTCACTGGCGGTGAAAGTCTATGAACACACCGCTCGTTATGACGGCGCGATTGCGAACTATCTGGGGCGCATTAACGCGGACGGCACGCGCAGCGATTTCCCGCGCACCATGAATTTACATTTCAAGAAAACACAGGAATTACGCTACGGCGAAAATCCGCATCAGAAAGCCGCGTACTTTGTCGAGACCGAACAGCACGAAGCGAGTGTTTCGACTGCGATGCAAATCCAGGGCAAGGAACTCTCATTCAACAATATCGCCGACACCGATGCGGCACTGGAATGCGTAAAACAATTCAGCGAACCCGCGTGCATAATTGTCAAGCATGCCAACCCCTGTGGCGTGGCGACCGGGCGCGACATTTTATCTGCCTATGAAAACGCCTATAGAACTGATCCGACTTCAGCATTCGGCGGCATCATCGCGTTCAACCGTCCGCTCGATGCAGTCACTGCAAAAACCATTGCCGAACGCCAGTTCGTTGAAGTCATCATCGCACCCGGCGTGTTGCCCGAGGCACGCGTAGCGCTCGCCGCCAAAAAAAATGTGCGCGTGCTGGAGTGTGGCGCCTGGCCTGCGCAAAGCATAAACGCCTGGGATTTTCGGCGCGTTACCGGTGGCCTGCTGGTACAGGATCGCGATCTGGGCAAGGTCGCGGAGCGTGACTTAAAAATCGTAACCCAGCGCAAGCCGACGCCACAGGAGCTGGCCGATCTGCTGTTCGCCTGGAAAGTCGCTAAATTCGTGAAGTCGAACGCTATCGTGTACTGCAAAGACCACGCGACCCTGGGCGTGGGCGCAGGCCAGATGTCACGCGTGTACAGCGCGCGCATCGCCGCGATCAAAGCCGCCGACGCCAGCCTGCAAGTGAAAGGTTCGGTGATGGCCTCGGATGCGTTCTTCCCGTTCCGCGACGGCATCGACTCCGCTGCTGAAGTGGGCGTGTCGGCGGTGATCCAGCCGGGCGGTTCGATGCGCGACGACGAAGTCATCGCCGCTGCCGATGAACATGGCATGGCGATGGTATTTACCGGCATCCGTCATTTCCGGCACTAACTAGAGTGGTCATTCGCACATGAAGGAACTGAATTATCGTATCCAATGTTGTGGCATGACGAACATTGCTCCTTCCCCCTGCAAGGGGGAAGGCTGGCGACCGCCATGGATGGCGGAAGTTAGAGCAACGCAGGAGCGGTTGCCGGATGGGGGTGTTCTTAGGCATCGTCTCGATTCAACCACCCCCATCCTGACCTTCCCCCTTGCAGGGGGAAGGAACGTTCTGTTCGGATTGTATCCTGGGTCTAGTGGCGTGCAATTGCCGTCTTAGGATCATCATGAAAATCCTCATCATCGGCAGTGGTGGACGCGAACACGCGCTGGCGTGGAAAGTCGCACAGTCACCGAAAGTTGCGCGCGTATTTGTCGCGCCCGGCAATACCGGCTCGGCGCACGAGAACAAATGTGAAAATGTCGAGCTTGAGGCCACCGACATCGCAGGGCTGCTGAAATTTTCGCAACGCGAGCGCATCAACCTCACCATTGTCGGCCCGGAAGCGCCCCTGGTGTTGGGCGTGGTCGATGCGTTCCGCAATGCCGGTTTGCGTTGCTTCGGCCCCACCCAGGCTGCCGCGCAACTCGAAGGCTCGAAAGCATTTACAAAGGATTTCCTGCACCGCCACCGTATCCCCACCGCTGCGTACGGCAACTTCACTGACGTGGCGCAGGCGGTTGCTTATATCAGACAACACCGGGCACCGATCGTCGTAAAGGCCGACGGCGTGGCGGCGGGCAAAGGCGTGATCCTTGCGACCACCGAACAAGAAGCTATCGGGGCCGTGCACGACATGCTGTCCGGCAACAAATTTGGCGACGCCGGACATCGCGTGGTGATCGAAGAATTTTTGACCGGCGAAGAAGCCAGCTTCATCTGCATGGTCGACGGCGAACACATTCTGCCGCTCGCCACTTCACAAGATCACAAGGCGCGCGACGACGGCGACCTGGGTCCCAATACCGGCGGCATGGGTGCCTATTCACCGGCGCCGGTCGTGACATCAGCGATTCACGCCCGCATCATGCGTGAAGTGATGGAGCCGACGGTGCGCGGCATGGCGGCGGAAGGCCATCCCTACACCGGCTTTTTATACGCTGGCGTGATGATTGACGCGCAGGGCGTGCCTAAAGTTCTGGAATTCAACTGCCGCTTCGGCGACCCCGAAACGCAGCCCATCATGATGCGCTTGCGCTCGGATTTTGTTGAGCTGATAGAAGGGGGCCTCGACGCGCGCTTGCATCAAGTGACCGCGCAGTGGGACTCGCGCGCAGCACTCGGTGTGGTCATGGCCGCCGGGGGCTATCCGGACCCATATCGCAAGGGCGATGTGATCCACGGCTTGACGTCACAGGAGTACGCCGACGCTAAAGTGTTTCACGCTGGAACCGCCCAACAAAACAGTCAAGTCGTGACCCAGGGCGGGCGGGTATTGTGTGTGGTGGGTTTGGGCAATACAGTCAGCCAAGCGCAAACCCGCGCCTATGAAGTTGTGAAACAGATTCACTGGGACGGTGTGTATTACCGTAATGACATCGGTCATCGCGCCATTACCCGCGAACTTAAATCAGGAGAAAAATTATGAGCACTCCCTTCGTTGCAATTCTCATGGGCTCGGATTCCGATCTACTCACTATGCAAGGCACGCTGGACGTACTGAGTAAACTCGGCGTCGCTTGCGAAGTTAAAATCACTTCCGCACATCGCACCCCGGCTGCCACGCACGCTTACGTTAAAGATGCCGATGTGCGTGGCTGCGCAGTGTTCATCGCCGCTGCCGGTTTAGCCGCGCACCTGGCAGGCACCGTGGCCGGGCTCACCATTAAACCGGTGATCGGCGTGCCGATGGAAGGCGGCCCCTTGAATGGATTCGATGCCCTGCTCTCGACCGTGCAAATGCCCGGTGGCATTCCGGTAGCCACCGTCGCCATTGGCAAAGCGGGCGCGAAAAACGCAGGTTATCTTGCCGCACAAATGCTTGCGTTGAGTGACAGCACGCTGGCGGCACGCATCAAAAGTGAACGCGATGCCAACTGTGCGGACGTACTCGCCAAAGACAAAGCCTTGCAGGAGAAATTGCGTCGCGGCTAGTTGATCGCAACGATCACGATGCCGCCCATAGCGCAAAAAAGTCTTCCCGCGCTCGTCATTGTGGCCGTGTTGGTAGCGTGTTTCCCGTTACTACACGGCTTTCCAAACGGTCACGACTGGATCTACGAACTGATGCGCGTCGCAGAATATGGACACGCGCTGGCTAACGGTCAATACCCGCCCTATTGGGCCAATAATCTTTACGGCGGCTACGGCTCGCCCATTTTTCTGTTTTACGCACCGCTGTTCATGTTGGTGGCCAGTGCGTTCGCTGCGGTGCTTGACTCAATCGCCTGGGGCGCAACCGCCGCACTGATTTTATTCACGGCACTCGCGGCTTTTTTTGTCGTACGCATGATTCTCAGCGCATTGGGGACGAATGATTCTTTAAGTCACGCCACGGCACGTATGGCTGCCTACCTGTACCTACTCAACCCGTATCTCATCGGCGACAAATTGTTACGCAACGCCAACGCCGAGTTCGCCGCGCTGTGTATCGCACCGTTGGCATTTTGGGGATTATTCGCTGTGCGTTCGATGCCTCGGCGTGGCGCGTTGCTGTTGGCGGCGGGCGTCGGCCTGACCACGCTCGCGCACAATCTCACTGCGTTGGTCATGGCTACTTTGCTGGTGCTCGCTACGTTGATCTTGTATCCACCGCACTCCGATCGAAACCGCTTTCTGCATGCCAGTGGTGGCATTGCGCTGGGACTGTTGATGTCGGCGTTTTTCTGGCTTCCGGCGTTGCTGCTGCGTTCGCAAGTTCAACTCGAACAGATGACTGCCGGACGATTCGATTTTCACCAGAATTTTCCGCCGCTGGGCACATTGTTCGGCGCCGAGTTCTATTCGATGGGGTGGTGGTCGTTGGTAATCCTGACCGCAGCATTGGTCTTGATCTGGCGCCTACCTCAGCAGCTCCATTTGCGGCGGATGAGCTCGGCAGCATTAATTGCCGCACTTGCTTTGCTGGTGCTTCAGCTCGACATCAGCACATGGGCATGGGAGCACGTGCCGCTGCTGCCGTTGTTTCAATTCCCCTGGCGCATGATGGGACCCCTGGCATTGATGATTGCGCTCGCGAGTGCGTTGGTGTTTTTTGGTGTTGCGCGCGGATGGGTCAGTACTAAACTCATTGTGGCGGAGCTGGTGGTGTTGGGTCTATGCATTGCCAACGCCGTGCCCCAGTTAAACCAATATCGACCGCTGAACGCGGCGACGACCCAAAGCCTGCCGACGGGGCTTGCCGCCGCCGCAATACGTAACGCGTCGGCTCCCGCGACGGTGCTTGACGAATATTTGCCGTTGGGGGCGTCCGCTGCGACCGCAACGCAATTTCGCGCGGAACAGGACCCGATATTGAGCAGCCATCCCCCCGTGCAAGTGCGCGTTGAAGCCAATCTTGTCGGGCACTCGACCGTTG
Organism: Gammaproteobacteria bacterium; assembly: GCA_031370545.1. Lineage (GTDB taxonomy): Bacteria > Pseudomonadota > Gammaproteobacteria > SG8-11 > SG8-11 > UBA6921. Next base: position 11,982 of record JANMQQ010000398.1, on the reverse strand, counting down.
AAGTCGTAGCGAATGACGTTGCCACTGTCCACCTTGCACGCTGGGCATTTCCAGTGTGGAACGCGTCAGTCAACGACGTACCCGTGCCGATCCAAAATGGTCGATTACAAAATGTCGACATCGCTGTTCCAGTCGGCCCGAGCGAAATTACACTGACGCTGCATCAGCCCACAGTTCGAACTGTTGGGCTGATCATCAGTGTGCTCAGCCTGCTGTTGTGGTTAACGTTGATTTTTCTGAATCGCGGCAAGCCCCGCTAGCGCGCCCTGCCGCCCCCATTGAAAGGACTACCCACATGAACCGGCTATTGATCGGCAAAGGCAACACGGCTCAGTCATTGATGCTGAAATACGCCAATCGTCACGGCTTGATCGCCGGTGCGACCGGCACTGGCAAAACCGTGTCGCTGCAATCACTAGCGGAAGGCTTTTCCGCGCACGGCGTGCCGGTGTTCATGGCCGACGTGAAAGGCGACCTCGCCGGAATAAGTCAAGCTGGAACCCCAAACGAAAAACTTCAAGAACGCGCGCGTGCCGTTGGGGTGAATGATTACGCGTCGCAGGCTACGCCGACTATTTTCTGGGATTTATTCGGCACCCAAGGTCACCCGATCCGCACCACGATTTCTGACTTCGGCCCGCTGTTGTTGACACGCTTGCTGGAACTCAACAACACGCAGGAAGGCGTGTTGAACATCGTGTTCAAAGTTGCCGATGAACGCGGCTTGTTGTTACTCGATCTGAAAGATCTGCGCACGATGCTGAATTTTGTCGCGGAGAACGCGTCCACGCTGGGCGGCGAGTACGGCAACATCAGCAAGGCCACCGTCGGAACCATTCAACGCCAGCTGCTGGTGCTTGAACAACAAGGCGCGGAACACTTTTTCGGCGAACCCGCGCTCGATTTGCACGATCTGATGCGCGTTACGCCCGACGGTCGCGGCATCGTACACGTGCTGGCCGCCGACAAACTTATGCAGAGCCCGCAGCTATACGCAACTTTTCTGCTGTGGCTGCTCGCGGAATTGTTCGAACAACTTCCCGAAGCCGGCGATCTTGAAAAGCCGAAGTTGGTATTTTTTTTCGACGAGGCGCATTTGCTGTTCGACAGCGCGCCCAAGGCGCTGGTGGATAAAGTCGAGCAGGTCGTGCGGCTCATTCGCTCCAAAGGCGTCGGTGTTTACTTTGTCTCGCAAAGCCCGCTGGATATTCCCGAAGATGTGCTCGGTCAACTGGGCAATCGCATTCAACACGCGCTGCGCGCCTTCACGCCCAAAGACCAGAAGACGGTCCGCGCAGCCGCGCAAACGTTTCGCGCTAATCCGAAATTCGACGCCGCGCAGGCGATCATGGAACTTGGCGTGGGTGAGGCGCTGGTCTCGATGTTATGCGAAGGCGGCGTGCCGGGTGTTGTCGAGCGCGCTTTCATCCGTCCACCGCAATCCCGTTTGGGACCCGTCACTCCCGCAGAACGGCAGACGATTATGCAGCACAGCCCGTTGCGCGGTCGCTACGATCAGACCATCGACCGCGAGTCTGCCTATGAAAAACTCAAAGCGAAAAACAATCCGGTATCAGCGATGGGCGAGCCCTTAAGCCGTCCCGCTACGACGCGTTCGGGACCAGCTCCGCACAGCACCGGCAATGAGCTATTTGAAGTCGCCGCAAAAAGCGTGTTGCGCGCGGTGGGCAGTTCGCTAGGACGCAGCATCGTGCGTGGGCTGCTGGGTTCAATTTTGAAACGCTGATGAAGTTTGAAGTCAACACTCGCCACTCAGGCGCGACCTATAAACGAAGATCTCTTCCCCCTGCAAGGGGGAAGGACAGGATGGGGGTGATCGAAAATACAGTGTGCTTGCACCCCCATCCGGCAAACGCTTCTGCGGACTGAGCCCGTTTACCGCACGCTACGTTACTCCCGCCGCATGATTTGTTGCGCCTTAGGGTTACCCCGCAGTACCTGTTCAGTCCATTGAGCGCGTTGTTCCTGATCAACTCGGTCATGGGGGACAACGATCAATTTTGCAAACACCTGTGCAATTTCGGCGTCTTCGCGATAGGTCAAATAGTCAGCCAGCTCGCCCAATAGTTTGGGAAATACGCGCGGGTCACGCGCCATGGCGCTGACTTGTTCGCCGCTTAATTGCGGCGAGAAATATTCAACTTCATGCGCCGCGATGATCGACCGGTTTTCGGCCGTACGGCGCAACATCACCATCGTCGCAGGCTCCCAATACACCACCGCCCACTCCTCGAGCGGAAATAAATGTCGATACCGCTGCCAGTTGTAACCGAGCAAGGCGTAATTGATGTTCCATCTACTGAGTGCCTGCGGCTGCCACAGTGATTGGGTCAAGACATCGAACACTTGATGGTGGTTGTACAAAAATATTTTTCGATGCGGCGCTGCATACGCAAGATAACCTCCCAATTCACCGGAATTAAACTGATTTCCACCGATGTGGTTGGCGTCGAGAAACTTCAGTGCCGCCACCGGATGAAAGTCTGGGTTGATGCCCAGACCAAAGCTGTTGACGTGGCGCGGCTCGCCAAACTTGTAGTGCACCACATAACCTGTGAGCGCGACAAAAACTACGATCACCAATGGCTTCGCGAACGGCTGCGCGCGCGCACTGCCGAGAACTCGTTGCAGCGACGTGTTGAGCCACGGCGCAATCAATGGCATAGCAAGCACCATGAAAGGCGCCGTGGCACGACTATAACGCACCGCCAAATACGCAAACGGCAACAAGATCGCCACCGGCAAGAAGTGTTTCCGGCTCAATCCAACCAAAGCAACCCACGCCGCCAGTCCGAGCGTGATCCAAAACGGCATGAACGCAGCAATGAACGGCGTGCGTTGAAATTCTCCCACCATCGACACCAAGGCGTTGCCATTCACCAGATCGGCAAAAAAACGGTACTCCAACAAGCCGTAGGGATTGGCAGCAACTGCGGCCAGCACAACCACGAACATGACCCACAGGGAGCGGAGCCTGTCGACCTGCATCAAGGCACGCCACTTCCACCGTAAACGCGCCAACTCGGTCGCTGACATGCCTATAGCATAGGCGCCGAGCATGACTAATCCGTACACCGACCCATGTAGAAAATCCCAGACGACAAACAACGGCGGCAGGCTCCACAACCACTTCGCGCTGTGGCGACCCATGCGAAAGCTTTCAAGCAAGTAGGCAAGCAATGCCAAAAATAGCAGTGAAAAGAGATTGGGCCGTTCGGTGAGCAGATAGATGCTGGCGAACACCAGCCACACAATAAGCAGCGTCGCTACCCCACTTCCAACCTGATGCAGACGCATCGTGCGGTAAGTCAGCCCCACCATCACCGCAACCAGCGACGCCTTGAATATCGTCAAGCCCGGCAACCCGAACGCTTCGACAATTAACTCAAAAATAATTTGCGCCAGCCACGCATGATTCTCGAACGGAGCACCGTAAGCGGTGTAAGAAAAAACCTCCTCGCTGATAACGCGATGCTGCTCCAACATCGCGCGCCCGTTAGCAAGGTGCCAGAACGTGTCAAAATCGGAGAGAGGATAAATCACCAACAGCGCACACATGAATATACCTAAGATAACAAGAACCGTTCTCAGTGATAGATCGGCTCTAAGACCCCAACCAATGGGAAACTGTGTACGTGACTTTTCTTGTTTGTGAGGAGATTGCATAGCGAACTAAGATTCAGAAATGTGGATAATGGTAAGTGTAGAGCGAACTACTCGACTATGTTGGATGTGATCCAACACCGGGCAACTTGTGGGGTCGACGGATGAAACACAGGGATACCTCACACAATTTAATGCGGCTGGGTGAGGTTATTTGAACCTATTTATCTAACATCAATTACATTCCGAACTGCGACGATAGAGCCACCAATGACCCTTCTGAGCCAGTAATTCAATTTGGCAAGTCGCGGCCCTGAACAACAACTCTCCATGGTCAACCGGAGCACGTGCAACAAAATAGTCGTACTGACGACCGGCATGGTATTGCCAGTCAAATTTTTGCGGGAACCATTCAAAGCCTTGAATGCGAACCGTGGGCTGCTGATCCAGCCGATAAGTTATCGGCTGGACTTGCGTCACCGCAAAGCTGGGATCGGTGACTCCACTTTTGAGTGCCGAATACCATGCCGCGAAATGCACGAAGGTCGGCGCAATGGAATAACTATCATCACGCTCAAATATCATTGAAAGGGCGCGCTTGCCTGGCTCCATCTTCCCAAAGATTGACTCGAACCCCTCGGCGTCCTGGTTAAACTGCAGTGCGTTACTAGTCATAAATGCGATCCAACTAAACGCGATAACGGGAGCCAGCCCTCTCAACACCCGTTGGTATGGGCGAATGACAACACGTGGCCCGTCCAGCATAAAGAAAAAAAACGGGAGCGCCAAGAATGTGAAGCGTTGAAATACGAATGCCACTCCAAAAAACAAGCTTGGCGAAAGCAGCAATACGGCGGCAACGACACCCAACGGAATGAGACGGGCGCGCGACGATGTAATGCGATATCCCGCGAATAGCGGAAGGAGAAACAACATCAATCCAAACAGGGTCGTGATGACACCTGGCCTTACGCCAAGTAATCGTGGAATAAACCCGTTAACCCGACCCCATTCAATGTGCTCAGGATTAACCCAAGACGCCATGAACACGTAGTATGAGTCGATTGTGCTGAACCAAGACAAGTCCCACTCAATGGGTAATTTGCTCATGGGGTGACCTTGATTGATGACAATCCATCCGATCAGCAACGGTAGGGGAGTCAATAACGGCCAAGCCATTTGCAGAAAGTCCTTAAACCGCCGCGCTAAACACCACCAGTAAATTGCTGCAATCCCGCCAAACAGCGCCAGAATCAACGCGTGCGAAAAGAACAACAGGTAAAGCATGCTTATCATCAGCAACGCCGACTGCACACTAGTTCGACGCTGCTGCCGCCAAACCACGCTGAGGAACAACAGGCCGATGGGGGCGGCGACGATGAAATTAATAAACCCCCATTGGTAACTAAATCCATACAGCACCGGAAAAGCCAACCACGCCCAATAGGGATCAGCGCCAGCAGCGCGCAAGAAGTGTCGGTTTGCTACTGGGAACCCAGCAAGCGCGATGGAAATCACCAGTTTGCTCGCCGTGACGATGCCCATCAATGGCGTTACTGCTGCAATCAAGGCGTAGCCAAACAGATAAGGCGTAAATAAATGAGTGTCGAATAAATACGCGAAAGGAAATTGAGGAACAATGAGATTTGCGCAGCATGCTGCGGCAGATCAACCATGGATGGAAAGCGCGGCAACCAAACTGGCAATAGACCGAGAAAACAAGCCAACAGAAACAAAAAATTTTCTGCGTGAATCTTAATCTGCATCGGATTCAGTGCGTCGCGATGGATAACCTGCGAAGGTAGTCAACATAGGTTGCTTTCCTGATTCGGCCTAGAGCGGGACAACCCTGCAAAAGAAGCCAACCCATCACAGCAACGTGAGGCAAAGTACTTCATTGGTTTACTCCGACGAACCAACGCGACTACTTACACATACACCTGGATATGACGAAGAGCCCGGAGTAGACCATTAACAAATACAACCATTCAAGAGATATTTTTTGGGCGCGTAATTAAAAATTATTCAATCAATCTCCGACAATCACAATTGGCCGAGCTAGTTCCAATTCTATAGCGATTCAATGCGCTTAAATGATTTTCTAACGTTCCCGATGCAGACCTGATCCTTGCAAAACATTGGATATAAATGGATGAACAAAGTCCTGACCCAGCACAACATCAGCCAGCCACAACTAATGGTTGTTGCGCTCTTACTGCTGTGCGCAACGCTCTTAGTAATCTTTCCCTTTTTCGACTTTGACATTTATTGGCATCTCGCCAATGGGCGCGAGATGTTGGCGCAGGGTCGTATCATCAATGAAGAGATATTTTCGTATACCAAGGCGGGCACACCATTTAGTAATCATGAATGGTTAGCGCAGATTTTGTTGTATGGCGTGTACGCCGTGGCAGGTGATGTCGGTCTGAATTTATTCAAGCTGTCGATTGCTGCGGGTGTTGTCACTTTATTGTTTCGCACCGGCCGCATGCTCGGTGCGAGTTCGTTGTTGGCTGCGCTGCTGAGCGCGGTTTCAATTCTGATCGCGGCTGAGCGCTATCTGGTGCGCCCGGAATTATTTTCGCTGCTGGGGGTAGCGCTGCTGGGGTACATCCTGCATGGCTATCGGGTTAATCAATTTTCCGCAGTCGCGTTGCGCTGGCTGCCGGTCATCATGGTGTTGTGGGACTGGTTGCATGGCGCGGTGTATGGCGTTGTGTTGCTGAGCATTTGGGCGTTTGGTGAAAATGTCAAATACTGGATCAGCCGACAGGTATCGCTGCGGGGATTCACTGTGCTGCCCGGCGCGCGCTTGAAGGATTTAAATTTTTGGCTGGCGATGACGCTGGCGGCCATGATGATCAATCCCTGGGGTTTGCTGAGTTACGATATTTTTGTGCAATTCATCAACGGCAATCCGCTGGTGCAGGTGGTCGAGGAATTCCGCGCCGCGACGTGGGCTGAACATTATCCATTTTGGATTGTGCTTGGGATTACGCTCGCGGCGGCGCTGCTCAGCTGGCGCGAAGTCGATTTCACTACGCTACTCGTCGTCGTGGCATTTGCAATCTTGGCGATGCGCTACCGACGTGCGATCAGTGAATTTGGGATCGTGGTCGTTCCGCTGCTGGCCATGCTGTTACCTGCGCTAACACGGCGTTGGATTGGACCGTGGGCGCAACGAACTGCGCAGATCGCTATGGTGTTGAGCGTGGTTGCAGTCGTCGCCTATACCGGTCGCGCGAAATTTTTTGATCTCGACGGTTTGCTTCAGTTTGGATTTGGCACCAAGACGCAAGAATATCCCGAAGGTGCATTGCGCTTTATTCAAACGGTGAACTTGCAAGGCAACCTTTACAACTCCGGCAGCCTGGGTGGGTACCTGGCGTTTTTCATCACACCCAAGCGAAAGATATTTCAGTACAACCACCACACGGTGTTTGGCGACACGGCCTACTACGTAAAAAACCCGCGCGAACTGCAACGCTGGGATATCAATTACGCGCTGGTGGACACAAAAGGCGAACTGGACAGCCTGTTTCCGTCGACGCGCTGGGCGCAGGTTTATCGTGATACCGCAGCCTTGCTGTTGCTGCGGCGCGCGCCGGAAAACCAAGCGGTGATTGATCGCTACGAGGTGCGATATTTTGAGCCGCATAAAGAGTCACAACCTGGAATGCGCGCGCTTGCCGAGAACGCTGCTGCCTATCCCCGCCTCATGCTGGAGATGGGTAACTATCTGGCTTTTCGCGCTGATCCAGATGCGGCAAAATTGTTTTGCGAGTTTCTGCATGCGACGAACAGCACATCGTTATCCAGCGAGCGGCGCGCAAACTTGTTAGCGATAGCTGGCGCACATAATCCAGTGCTGGCGACCTGCTAGGATTTTCGCTGTCAGAGGCGCGGCTCGTTTCGGTTAACAATCGAATCTGTTCTTGCCGCCTCTGCGCCTAAAGTTACCCCCGGTATTGACCGAATACCAAGGTAAGGCGGGACTACTCATGAGCGATCTACTGCTGGAACCCACATCGACAGCGCAATGGCGTCAGTTAGTGACTGATGCGCAAGCTGCCGCGCACCCACGCCTGGACGAAGAACTCGAAAGCTACCTGGTTTTTTTGTTGATGCGCTTTACGCACACGCCGCAAGTGGTGATGAGCATAGTGGCGCTAGACTATCTGGAAAGTCAGCTAGCCCACGGCAAGGTGCGGCACGAGCGGTTGCGCGAAGTCGGCGACCGTTGTTTATTGTTCTCGGGCTTGTTTCCGCAACTGGCGCGTCGACGGCATGTGAGCGCGGATTACTACGTCAATTTGGGCCAAGGTGCTTATTCAGAATTGTCAGGCACGCTAAATCACAGTCTTGGTTCCATGTATAAACATTTAGCGCAGGGCTTTGTGTCGCTAATGGATGTGTTGCAAAACATGCGGCGCCTGGGATCACAGCAACCCCTGCTCGAGCCGTTGCACGCACTGGAGTTATGGAGTCGTACCGGCAGCCAGGGTGCTTGGGCTGATCTGCAAGCGATATCAACCGGCACGCCAGTCCTGCCTGAAAACAACCAACCCCATTAAAATGTAGTGCGTGTTAACGTTGTTTGCTCCCGAAAATGGCCAGGGCAGATCAATACGCACTGCGTTCCCGTGCGCTTTGCGCTAGAATTCCGCCTCATTCCGCAAAGTGTTTTCCTCTCACCATGACGCAACAACGCAAAGCGGTCGCTCTGATTTCCGGTGGACTGGATTCAATGCTCGCCGCCAAGGTGATGCTTGAGCAGGGTATTCATGTCGAAGGCATCAATTTCTACACCGGGTTTTGCGTCGAGGGCCACACGCACGCGATTCGCAAACAGGATTCCGCGCGCCCCAAACGTAATAATGCGCTATGGACGGCAGAGCAGCTCGGCATCAAGTTGCATATCATCGAGGTGATCGAGGAATACAAAGACGTGGTGCTGAACCCGAAGCACGGCTACGGCGCGCATTTGAATCCATGTCTTGACTGCAAGGGTTTCATGGTGCGCAAGGCGCACGAATGGATGCAGGCGCACGGTTTTGACTTCATCATCACCGGCGAGGTGATCGGCCAGCGGCCGATGTCGCAGCGCCGCGATACCATGCCGGTGGTGGCGCGTGAATCGGGTGCAAACGATCTGCTGCTGCGCCCGTTGTGCGCGAAGTTGCTACCGGAAACTTTGCCGGAACGTGAAGGCTGGGTGCAGCGCGACAAGCTCCTCGACTTCAATGGGCGTGGCCGTAAGCCGCAAATGGCGCTGGCCGCGCATTATGGTTTTGTCGATTACGCGCAACCCGCTGGCGGCTGCTGCTTTCTGACCAACGAACAATATGCGCATAAATTGGCTGATTTGTGGCAGTCGCGCGGTGAACGCACTTATGAGCTGGACGACATTATGTTGCTCAAGGTCGGGCGCCATCTACGTCCGCGTCCGAATTTCAAACTGATCGTCGGACGTGAAGAAGGCGAGAATAATTTTCTGGAAGGTTATCGCAAGCAGTTCACCCACCTGCGCACTGTCAGTCACCTCGGGCCGCTGGCTTTGATCGACGGCGAGATTCATGGCGACGATCTGCTATTGGCGGCGCAACTGGTGGCACGCTATTCCCAAGGGCGCGACGCCGACAGCGTGCGGGTCTCGATCACACCGTTCGAAGGAGCGGGTATTGAAAGCAAAGAAATTGACGTGCGCCCGATGGCTGACAGCGCCATTCCCGGAGATTGGCACCTGTGAGCCACTTCATTCTTGATGCGCGCCGCTTGCTCTGCCCCATGCCGGTGATCCGTACCCAGCAACGCGTCGAGACGCTCGCCTCGGGCGATACGCTTGACATTATCTGCACCGACCCTGGCGCGCAGAACGACATCCCCGCGTGGTGTCGCATCCATGGCCACAAGTTGTTGGGTTGCCGCACGCAGGACCGTGAGTTGACCGTGTCGGTCGAGGTGATCAGGACGTCGACCTGACCCGGCTTTCCCATGGCCGGGTCGCCTGAAAACGCCCAAGCATTCGCGCAACAATTTGCGCAGCCCGCCAAAAAAGCAGAATATATCGCCGACGTAAAAAGCGGGGAACGTGGGGTAGGAGAATGGCACTGAAGCGGTGCGCCATCTGCCGGGGAGGCATCATAGTAGTGCACCATAACCATGCAAAACAGCAGCGAAATTATGCAAGCTGTTGAAGAGAATCACCCCCCGATCCGTGGCACATATCCTGCTGAGCGCTGATTCACGCCAGACTTTTTAGTTGTATTGTCCGCCGCCCGCAAGGCGGTCTTTGGGAAATTTTTGGAGGGTTATAGCATGTCGGTCAAAGATATTTTGAAGATGGTCAAAGACAACAATGTGAAGTTTGTCGACTTCCGTTTCACGGACACGCGCGGTAAGGAACAACACGTCTCCTGCCCCACGCACACGCTGGATGAGAGCACGTTTAAAGACGGCAAAATGTTCGACGGCTCGTCGATCACTGGCTGGAAAGGCATTAACGAATCCGACATGATTCTGATGCCCGATGACACTACCGCCGTGATGGATCCATTCTTCGACGAACCCACCATCATCATCCGCTGCGACATCATCGAGCCCACCACCATGCAAGGTTACGAGCGCGATCCGCGTTCACTCGCCAAGCGTGCCGAAGCCTATTTAAAATCCACCGGCATTGCCGACACCGCGTTCTTCGGTCCCGAACCCGAGTTCTTCATTTTCGACGACGTGCGCTGGGGTTCGGACATTAGCGGCTCGTTTTATAAAATTGATTCCAAAGAAGCCGGCTGGAACACGCAAGCCGTGTATGCCGACGGCAACATGGGCCATCGTCCCGGCATCAAGGGCGGCTACTTCCCGGTGCCACCGGTTGACTCTTTTCAGGACATCCGCTCGGCCATGTGCCTGGCGCTGGAAGAAATGGGCGTGATGGTCGAAGTACATCACCACGAAGTTGCTACTGCCGGTCAGTGCGAAATCGGCGCGCGCTTCAACAGCCTGGTGAAGAAAGCCGACGAACTGCAAATCATGAAGTACGTGATTCACAATGTGGCGCACAGCTACGGCAAAACCGTGACCTTCATGCCCAAGCCACTGGTCGGCGATAACGGCAGCGGCATGCACGTGCATCAGTCGCTTTTCAAAGACGGCGCGAACCTGTTCACCGGCAACAAGTACGGCGGGCTGTCCGAGCTTGCGCTGTTCTACATCGGCGGCATCATCAAACACGCCAAGGCGCTGAACGCGATCACCAACGCCAGCACCAACAGCTACAAACGTTTGGTGCCGGGTTTCGAAGCTCCAGTCATGCTGGCTTACTCGGCGCGCAACCGCTCCGCGTCGATCCGCATTCCGCATGTGCAGAATCCGAAAGGCCGCCGCATCGAAGTGCGCTTCCCGGACAACACCGCCAATCCGTATCTGGCGTTCACGGCGATGATGATGGCCGGCCTCGACGGTATTCAAAACAAGATTCATCCCGGCGAAGCCATGGACAAGGATCTGTACGATCTGCCGCCCGAAGAAGAGAAAGACATTCCGAAGGTCTGCCACGCACTCGACATGGCGCTGGAACACCTGGACAAGGATCGCGCCTTCCTGAAAGCCGGTGGCGTGTTCACCGACGACGTGATTGATGCCTACATCGGCGTGAAGATGGACGAAGTCACGCGCTTCCGCATGACCGCACATCCGGTTGAGTTCGACATGTACTACAGTTGCTAAACCATGGTGACTCCGCGTTGCATGCCCTCACCCTCATTCCCTGTCCCGCCGTCGCGGGAGACGAGCGCATAGATGCGCGAGGTAGGGCAACGCAGGGAGCGGTTGCCGAGGGCGGCGAGCCGAGGCGCAAACAGCGCGCACTTTGTAAGGTTCGAGTTCGACATGTACTACAGTTAATAGTTGTTTCTACGTTGTGCTGTAAAACAAGCCCCCGCAAGGGGGTTTGTTTTTTATGGGGGTGCTATAGTTTAAAAAACTCCGAGGCCACCACCATGCTTCACAAATCTGCCGCAGTCGTGCTTGGGCTGTTGATTGGCACAGCCGCACACGCCGAGCTGTACAAAAAAGTCGATGAACAAGGCAACATTACGTACAGCGATGTACCCAGTGGTGCAGCAAAGCCGGTACAACCGCCGGGCTTGACTACCTACAGCACGCCCGACCAGCACAAGCAAACGTCGAAAAAGCCCGCCGATCCCGCCAAGGCGGCGACTGCCACCCTCTACACTGCGCTCGCCATCGCCAGCCCGGTGAATAATGAAGCGCTGCGCGACAACAGCGGAACCGTCATCGTAAAAATAACTTTGGCGCCGCAACTTGACACTAAAAGCGGGCACAAATTAATCGCAC
>JANMQQ010000358.1:0-1900 GCA_031370545.1 Gammaproteobacteria bacterium | reverse complement strand
CGGCCGCGATGCCACGCGTCAATACATGGACCTGCAAATTGTCAAGCAGCGGCTCGAGCGGCGCTATGAATTGATTCCTACGGTAATGAACGGCGGTGGCCCGGCGCGCTACTTCAAAGTCGGCGGTAGCAATTTACGCATCGGCTTCATCACGCCGATCTCGCAGCATTTTTGCGCCACCTGCAACCGGGTACGGTTGTCGGTCGACGGCACCTTGTACATGTGCCTGGGCCAGGAGCATAACTTCGAGTTGCGCCCGTTGTTGCGCGCGGGCATCAGCGATGCCGATTTGCGTGCGGCAATCATCACCGCCATTGCGTTAAAACCTGAACGACATGAGTTCAGCGACAAGCCAGAAAAAATCCTGCGCTTTATGTCCAAGACCGGCGGCTAAAACACCCCTCACCAGACCGCGTTGTTTGTCAGACAATCCAGATTCGTTTCGATTTCACTTAACAGGAGATTGCTATGAGGCAGGTAATGGCGGCTGCGGTCTTGACTTTTTTGTGCGGGTTCGCACAGGCCGCAATCAAAGGTGACGAAGTGCAATACAAAGTTGGCGATCAAGTGTTTAAAGGCTACATCGCGTATGACGATGCCAAGAAAGACAAACGCCCCGGAGTACTGGTTGTGCATGAATGGTGGGGTCATAACGAATACGCCCGAAAAAGGGCGCGCATGTTGGCAGAATTAGGTTACACCGCGCTGGCGTTGGATATGTTTGGCGATGGCAAGCAAGCTCACCATCCCGACGAAGCTGGAAAATTCGCCGGTGAAGTGCGGCAGAACATGGACGCTGCCAAAGCGCGTTTCGTCGCAGCGGAAGATGTGTTGAAAAAACATCCGACCGTCGACGCGCAGAAAATCGCCGCCATCGGCTACTGCTTCGGTGGCGCAGTGGTATTGCAAATGGCACGCGCAGGTGTTGACCTCAAAGGCGTGGCCAGTTTCCATGGCAGCCTGGGAACTGCAGCCCCGGCAGCTAAAGGCATGGTGAAGGCAAAAGTATTGGTCGCCAACGGTGCCGATGATTCGTTCGTCAAGCCCGAAGAAGTTGCCGCGTTCAAACAAGAAATGGAAGTTGCAGGTATCGACTATAAATTGGTGAACTACCCTGGCGCAAAACACAGTTTCACCAATCCTGATGCCGACGAGCTCGCGAAGAAATTCAACATGCCGTTTGCCTACAACGCCGAAGCTGACAAACAGTCGTGGATCGAGATGCAGGCATTCTTCAAGAAAATATTTTGACAAGGGGAGAATAGTTTTTCCTCCCCTCCTTATTTTCAAGGCCGCTCTCGTGCGTCCTTGCACTCTGCGGCACTTGCACATCCGTGTGCGGCGGAGGGGTGCCCCGCTGGCGACCGCCATGGATGGCGGAAGGTAGAGCAACGCAGGAGCAGTTGCCGGGGTGGGGTGGTTTGGGTTCAGATGAAAGAAAGCTTAACCTTCGCAGCGCGCAGCAACGAGGTGAACGCAGTGCTGTCATCACAAATTCTCTCTCAACTCGATGGCGAGCTTAGGCTGGTCGAACACTTCATCACCGACGTCGACGCGTACCAATTCTTTGAAGCCTTGCAAAATGAAGTGCCATGGCATGACGAAAATATTCGCATGTTCGGCAAAGAAGTACGTGTGCCGCGTCGGGTATGTTGGTGCGGTGATGCAGATGCGGTATATACCTACTCTGGCGTACGTCACGACCCGCTGCCTTGGTCCCCGACGCTGCTCAACTTAAAGCAGCGCGTAGAATTTACAACCCAACAACATTTCAACAGCGTGCTTGCCATTTTATATCGTGACGAAAACGACTCAATGGGCTGGCATGCCGACAAAGAAGAAGAGCTCAGCGCACAACCCTACATCGCATCGCTAAGCTTTGGCGCCGCACGTGTGTTTC